>NZ_JBTLQH010000005.1:0-246970 GCF_054461575.1 Flavitalea flava | reverse complement strand
GAAATGTATTTGGTTTGCTGCGGTCTTTGATTAACGGAGACTGGTACCGGGTGAAAGAACGTGGAGCGGTATTACTGGGTAACAGCCGGGATCCTTATGATGCTTATGAATGGCTCGATTCTGTGCATTTATATTGCAGGGTGAAAGCTTATTATTTTTTCCTGGTTGCGTCCAGACAGACAGGAGTGGATAAAAATATTCCTATCTGTAAACCAGCGTTGCAGGAGCTGATTCGTTATCATGCTCATGGAAGCAGGGTAGGTGTTCATCCTTCCTGGCAAAGCGGTGATGATGAAGTTTTGCTAAAAGAAGAAATAGAATGGATGGAATGTATGACCGAACAGAAAGTGACCCGTAGCCGTCAGCATTATATTCGGTTCACGTTGCCGGAAACGTACAGACGGCTGATAAAATATGGGATCCTGCAGGACTTCTCTATGGGTTATGGAAGTATAAATGGTTTCAGGGCTTCCGTAGCCTCCTCCTTTTATTGGTATGATCTGGAAAAGGAAGAAACAACCAGTCTGAGGATCTTTCCTTTTTGTTTTATGGATGCCAATGCCTTTTATGAACAACATTATACCGCAGATCAGGCCCGTAATGAACTGATGCGTTATTACCACCTGATCCGGAAAGTAAACGGATTAATGGTCACCATCTGGCATAATTCATTTCTGGGAACCGATACCCTGTTTGCCGGATGGCGGGAAGTGTATGAGACTTTCCTCCGGGATGAGATCTACTGGGACGCTTAAGAAGTTGTCTATAGGACAAACCGGCTAAGTGGTACTTAAGCATTTGTTTCGCGAAAGTCTGCATGATCGGCTCCGCATCCTGCGGATGCTAGCAAGGGCTAATGTCGGCGCCCTCGCCGGGCGCGAAAGCATGTAGTGCTTTCCGTAGTGCTTTCAGTGTTTAAAATGCCTCATTCCCGTAATCACCATCGCTAATTTGTGCTCCACGCAATATTCAATGGAATCTTTGTCACGAATAGAGCCGCCAGGCTGAATAAATGCCGTAATTCCTGCTGCGTGTGCGATCTGTACACAATCATTAAAGGGGAAAAACGCATCAGATGCAAGGGTGGCTCCATTCAGATCGAACTGGAACTGTTTTGCTTTTTCGATGGCCTGCCGAAGGGAGTCGATCCGGCTGGTTTGTCCGCAGCCCTTACCGATGAGCTGTTTATTTTTTACAAGGGCAATAGAGTTGGATTTCAGATGTTTGCCAACGAGGTTGGCAAAAGCCAGATCTTCTTTTTCCGCTGCCGTCGTTTCCCGGCCGCCGGCTTCTTTCCAATCGGTATAGTTGCCGGCATCCTGTTGTTGGAGCAGTACTCCGTTCAGTAAGGATCTGTATTGGATGGAAGGTGCAAGACTTGTCTTTTGCTGAAGAAGGATACGGTTTTTCTTCGACCGGAGTATCTCCAGGGCATCTGCATCATAAGCAGGTGCGATAAGTACTTCGAAAAAGATCTCGTGAATGGCTTCTGCCGTAGCCTTATCCACAGTGCTGCTGCAGGCCAGGACACCACCGAACGCGCTTTCAGGGTCACCTGCCAGGGCAGCGTCCCAGGCAGCTTTTAAGGAGGGACGGATGGCGATACCGCAGGGATTGGTATGTTTGATAATAGCGAATACAGCTTCTCCTGGCCGTTTGCCGTTGGAATCGTCTGTTCCGGAATGACCGAATTCCTGTATAAGTTGAACGGCAGCGTCCACGTCGACCAGATTATTATAGGATAATTCTTTTCCGTTCAATTGCTGAAAAAGGCTTTCCAAATTGCCAAAAAAACGGGCGGACTGATGCGGGTTTTCACCATAGCGCAGAGTTTTAGGCGAAGGGATGGATTCAAGGAAATATTCCTCTTTTCCTGGCTCACCCTTATTTCCTTCCCGGAAAAAATAATTGGCTATAACCACGTCATAATGAGCACATACTTCAAAGGCTTTAGCCGCCAGGGTCCTTCGTTGTTCAAGGGTAGTCTGGCCTTTTTGTTCATCAAGCAGCTGTTCCAGGTAAGCATACTCTTTTTTGGAGGCTATGACAACAACATCTTTATGGTTCTTGGCGGCTCCGCGGATCATGGAAGGGCCGCCTACATCGATCTTTTCAATAATGGCTTTATCCTCTTTTGTAGTTGCCAGGGTTTCCTCAAAGGGGTACAGGTCTACAATAACCAGGTCGATTTCCGGAATATGATAACGGGCCATTTCCTCCAGGTCGGTCACATTGTCCCTTCTCCCCAGGATCCCTCCAAAAACAGAAGGATGTAAAGTCTTGACCCTGCCTCCCAGGATGGAGGGATAGGTTGTAAGGCTTTCTACGGTTACGCAGGGAAGGCCCAGGGATTCGATAAATTGCTGGGTTCCGCCGGTAGAATAGATGATAGCGCCCGCCTGGTGTAACTTTTTGACGATATTTTCCAGACCATCCTTATAAAAAACGGAAATAAGAGCTGACTTGATTTGTTTGTTCACGATAGCCAAATTTTTTGAGAGTTATATAGACCGACGACCAAAATGGACCTGTGGTCCATTTGCCACGACTAAATGGACCACAGGTCCATTGAGCTTTGGTCCATTAAATGATAATTTCGCGCCACATGGCACTTTTTTCAAATTGCCTTGGAGCGCGACTAAAATGGACCACAGGTCCATTGAGCTTTGGTCCATTAAATGATAATTTCGCGCCACATGGCACTTTTTTCAAAAGCCATGTGGCGCGAAATTACATAAAAGTGAGGGTAAATAACAAGCAGATCTCCGGTTAATGCCCCGGAATTACCCGTCTGCCTTCTGGCAGATGGGTATCCGGAACATTTAGAATGGTCACAGTAGGCAAGCACTTGAGGGAAAACAGGCGACTCAATAATATAATTAGGGCATCAGCATACATACCCAGATAACCCTAAAAAAAACAGGATAAGGCGTTAATGGTTATGTATGCTGTTGCCGGCGATAAAATGGATTTAAAGACGAGTTAAATGGATTTAAACTTCCTCCCAATAATATTATAGTGGTCGGTTTTAACAGTTTGCAACCTGGCAAACCGTACGCATGTGTAGATCAAGGATATTAAAAAATAAAAACGGGACTCAACAACCTCTTTACTAATGTCTGATTAAATATTTGAATGCGTCGAAAAAGGCCGGAATAAATAAAACGGTATTTTATTGCGTGTTTAACGTGGTTTTTGACCACGTTTTTATACGTGCCTATTTTGTGGAATTTTACTGTTTTTTATACCAGGAAAAAACGTTTTTTTTGTGATATTAAATACCTGACTAACTGATTTTCTTCATTTTATAAATAATACTAATCTGTAATTAATTGATTAGTACCTGCTTGCGCTTAGTTTCTTAGAAACTTCAGGGATACTTTTAGGTCATCAAATTATTCCTCAACATTCTAAAATAATAAGCCATGAACGTAATTGAAAAAAAATCAGTAACAGCCGAAAAGTCATTATCCGTTAGCAATTATGTAACCAAGCAGCAGGTAGAGACTTTTATTGGGACTTACAAACAAAACACCTGGGTCCATAATACAGAGCGCATCGGAAAAGAAGATGCCCTGAGCAGCTGGTACAGTCTGAATGAACTGGAGGCGCTGATTGAAAACATCAAGGTTCATGGCGGAAATGGTGTTCGCATGCATTTTGGAATTTATCCGGAAGGTTTTGCCGGTGAACCGGAATTGTCAGGACGTCAGGCCCTGGTAATGGTAGGAACCAGGAGCAGTGATGGTACAGCCAGGACAAGTAAAGAGCTGTATATCGGCGGGGAGAATAAATTACTGGCCTTTGTTGGAATGCATCCATGCCCCGCATTTTGCCCATTCCCTTATCCTCCTACCCCCCCTGCAGTCTTACAGGCTCCAATTACCCGTACGCTTGTTGATATGGGTGACAAAGGATTCTCCGTTGTATAGTTAGTTGTTCAATAAAATAGATAAGCATTTAATATCCAAGGGGGTGATTTGGAAAATTTCAATCCAAATCACCCCCTTTTTGATAGGGGAAATGAAAAATATCCATTATTTTGTCGGCCAATGGATTATTACTTTACCCTGATTTTTATTGTTATTGCTTTTTTAGCAAGTATTACCATCTACTTTCAGGGGAAGGCTCCTGGCTATCTGACCTATTTTCCGGTTTTCTTATTTATTAATGTGATCGTGGAATCTACCTCGGTCTACCTGCTTTCACACGGAAAATTCAATATTTTTCTGCTTAATCCCTTTACGATCCTGTCGGTATGTTTTTATTTATTTACCCTTCGGGGCATCATTCACAAGGTGAGGGTTAAAAAAATTCTTTTATTCCTTATTCTGGCTTATCCGGTTGTCGCCTTTTTCAATATATTATTCCTGCAAAAAGGCGCAGTTTTTCATTCGATGAGCTATTCCTTTGGTTGTCTCCTCATCGTGGCCTTCAGCATTTATTATTTCTTTGAATTATTCCAGCTCACCCATACGGTAAACCTGCTCCGTCAACCGGCTTTCTGGATTTGTACAGGACTTCTGCTCTATTTTATATGCAGCTTTCCCTTATATGGATTAAATAGCTCCTTAGCTTTAATTACATCCCCGTCATTGCTAAAGAACCTAATGATTTTATTTAATTTGCTCGATGTTTTCTTATATTCATCTTTCACTATTGCTTTTTTATGCCGGCTAAGGATCAGGAAATCTACGTAGTTATCCTTCTGGGGGGCGTAATCGGCCTGCTGCTGGTAGGCTTTATTCTCACCATGCTATTCCTGTATCAGCGCAAGCAGCAACGGCAGCAGCAGCAATTGAATCGTATAAAAGATCAATATGAGCAGGAATTGCTGAAATCCCAATTGGAGATCCAGGAAGCAACCTTTAAGACGATTGCACAGGAATTGCACGACAACATCGGTCAGGTGCTTTCAGTAGTAAAACTATCACTTTCCATTCTTCCTTTGGAAACGGAGCATCCCGCTTATGAGAGCGTACAGAACAGCCGGCAGATGTTGAATAAGATCATTTACGATATGGCCGATCTGACCAAGAGTCTGCATACGGACCGGATCGCCCAGATCGGTCTGGTGGAAGCTATCCGGTTCGACCTGGATAGTCTGCGCAGGACCCGTTTACTGGAAGTGGGTTTTTCGGTGGAAGGGGAGGAATATCCTTTTGACGATCAGCGGGCAATCTTCCTTTTCCGGATGTTCCAGGAAATGCTGAACAATATTTTGAAACATTCCCAGGCTACCCAGGTAAATATTGCGGTTATTTACTCAATTGATAATAAATTTGTTCTGAAGGTTGAGGATAACGGGGTCGGGTTTGATATGACCAAAAAGAAAACCCAGACTTCCTCGTCCAGTGGCATTGGCTTAAAGAGTATGACCAATCGCGCCAACCTGATCGGTGCAAAAATTCATATTCAAAGCCAACCGGGAAAGGGTACAACCATTGTAGTGGAATTACCTTTGGAAACGGAAGCTTTATAATTTATTTATGGGAGTATCACTAAAGAAAATACAGGTCGGCATTGTTGACGATCACAACCTTTTACGCAAGGCACTGGCCAAACTGGTGGGGTCGTTCGAGAATTATTCGGTTTTGTTCGAAGGCGATAGCGGAAAGGATATAAAAGCAAAGATCACCCAGCACATTGTTCCCGATATCGTCCTGCTGGATGTGAACATGCCGGATATGGACGGATACGAAACGGTCCGCTGGCTGCATAAAAATCATCCACAGGTCAAGGTGCTTGCGCTTTCCATGTTCAGCGACGAAAACACCATCATCCGGATGCTGCGCCTCGGCGCAAAAGGATACATACTGAAGAATATCGAGCCTGAAGAGCTTAAACTTGCCCTCGACTCAATCATGAAAAAGGATTTTTATCTCTCAGAATATATTTCGGGGAAGATCATCAGCGGGCTCCATAAAGATATGGGCAACCCGGAGGATCCGATTGTCCTCACGGATAAAGAAAAAGATTTTCTGCGGCTTATCTGTTCGGAAATGAGTTACAAAGACATTGCAGATAAAATGTTCATCAGTCCGCGGACGGTAGAAAATTACCGTAATACACTCTTCGAAAAATTAAAAGTGCGGACCCGCGTCGGAATGGTCATGTTTGCTATCAAGAACGGGCTCGTGGACATATGACGATTTTTTAACTGCCAAATAAAAATGGTGAGACGAAGTCTCACCGGCCGGAGGCCCGACATAAATGGATAAGAACGTCGGGGTTATTTTTTTTAAACCCCAAGAAGTTCTTATATCTTTTTCTTTTTTGTCATGGTCAGCAGCAGGGCCGGCAGGAACACCAGGTTGGTTGCCGTGGCAATGACCAGGGTAAGGGAAGTCAGCCATCCCATGGCCTGGATCCCTCCGAAATCGCTGAAACAAAAGATCACGAATCCGGCAATCAATACCAATGACGTATATATGATGCTGATCCCGGTCTTGTTGATCGTGTCGATGACCGTCTGTTGAGGATCAGCTCCGTCCTTTTCTTCTTCCTGCTTGAAATTTACCAGGAACCGGATGGTGATATCAATGGCAATGCCGAGGGCGATGCTGAATACGATCACTGTCGAGGGTTTGAGCCGGACACCGGCCCATCCCATAATACCGGCAGTGATGACCAGCGGAATGACATTCGGGATCAGGGAGCAGAATAATATGCGCAGGGAACGGAACAGGAATAACATACAGGCGGCGATTAGTAAAAAAGCCCAGGTAATACTATCCTTCAATCCTTTAATAATAAAGGAGCTGCCTTCCAGCGAGGTCACGCTGGTCCCGGTGAATTCCACCCTATATTTTGTGGTGTCGAAGATCTGTTTGGCTCTTTTGTCCAGGTCTGCCAGAATCAGGGGAAGACGTTTGCTGCCTACATCGGCCATGCGGACACTGATCCGGACCTGCTGCTGGTTACTGTCCACAAAACTCTTTAGGAGCCTGGTCAGGTTGTTTTTTTTCATTCCGCCAGCGCCTGCCCCATTTGCGGCAGTACCGGCTGCGGGCTTCTTTGCTCCGGCCACGATCAGGCTGTCAGGCTTTGCACTTTCTTCCCCGCCCGGTTTTAGGTAGGAAGAGAGGAAAGCCAGGTCAAAGCTATTGGGCAGTTTATAGTTGGCGCTGTCTCCGCCATAATAGGATTGCCGGACAAATTTCAGTCCCTCCACCAGGGAAAGCGGACGGGCCATATCCGGTTGGGAATCTATATAACTCGATAATTGATCGATCTTCTCCAGGGTTTGTAACATATTGATCCGTAACCCGTTCTTTCTTTTGGTGTCAACGACGATTTCCAGCGGCAGCACCCCCTTAAAGTTTTTTTCGAAAAATTTAAGATCCGTATAAATAGGGTCTTTTTTAGGAAGATCATCCACGATAAATCCTTCCGATTGAAGCCGGAACATACCGGCGATGGCGGCAATGAGGATGATCCCCGTGGAAATATATATTGCTCCGCGATGATGCCTGGCAAAGATCTCCAGTTTGTTCAGAGCCCTTAACAGCCATTTATTTTCCAGGTAACGCATATGTTTCTCCCTGGGGGGAGGGAGATAGCTCAATACGGTGGGGATCAGGATAAAAGAGATAAAGAAAAGGAGCATGATATTGATGCCCGCCACAACGCCGAACTCATTCAGGATGGCGCTCCGGGTAAGGGCAAAGACCCCGAAACCGATCGCCGCGCTGATATTGCAGAACAGGGTGACAACCCCCATCTTTCCTATCATTTGCAGCAGGGCCTGATGTTTATCCCTGGTTTCGATATAGGCCGTATGGTATTTATTCAGGAAATAGATACAGTTCGGGATCCCGATCACCACGACTAAGATCGGGGTCAGCGCATTCAGCAGCGTGATCTTATAACCCAGCAGGTCCATGGTTCCCATGCTGAATACGACACCTATCAGCACGACTCCAAGGGAAAGCAGCATGGTACTCAGGCTTCGGAAAAAAAGCAGCACAATGACCGCGAAGAGGAATATGGACCCCAGCAGGAACCCGGTCGTCTCTTTGGCAATCTTGGTGGCCATATAGGTCCGGGTCAGCGGGAGCCCGCTATAATGAATGACGAGCCCATGACGAAGACCGAAACTATCCACCGCCTTGGTGATCCCGTTCACCGTGAAAATACGTCCGGCCGAATTCATCACATCTTTATTGACCGTTATGGCCGTGAGCCAGATCTTTGTTTTGGGGTTATACAGGAGCCCTTCATAGAACGGAAGACCCAGGAATACGGCCTTACTGCTGTCTATTTCCGCCTGGGAAAGTTGATGCCCGGGAAAAACAGGGACTGCTTTGGGTTTTTGGGTGCTGTCGTCCTTAACCAGGTTGATGACGGAAGAAATGCCCAGCACATCGTCCACACCGGGAACCTTTTTTAATTGTTCGTTCAGCCGGATATAATCATTAAAAATATCCTGTTGAAAAAAATGATCGGACTGGATGCCGACTACCATTTGATTGCCATCCTCTCCAAATTTCTGATGAAAGGCCTGGTAGGCCAGGTATTTAGGATTGTCGGTTGGTATTGTCCGGGTGAAATCATAACTCATTTTCACTTTTGTAGCGTGAAAGGCCATGAAGGCAGTAACCGAAAATAACAGGATCAGTAAGGGCAAACGGAATTTCAGGACCAGTCGGGCAATGGATTCCCACATGATGAAAAATTTTTACCCTGCAAAGAAAGGTATTTTCCCGGCTTTTTCAGCCTTCCGGTAACTTTAGTCCTGCTTAGGGTACCTGGTTTGGAGAACCTCCACTAACTTTAACCCTCTTATATGATAATAAAAGTCCTGTTGAGCGGGTTTTTTTCCTTTTGGGGTTCCTGCCTTGCCTTTGCTCAATTGCCGGCTATCGGTAACTGGCGGGACCATCTGCCCTATCACCAGGCCCTCCGGGTCGTCCATCTGGACCAAAAGATCTGGTGCGCAACGCCTTACAGTCTGTTCTCTGTCGATCTCAAGGATAACAGCCTGGAAAGACTTAGCAGGACCAATGGACTCAGTACAACCGGAATAAGCGCCCTGGAAGCGGATTCGCAGAGCAATAAACTGATCATAGCCTATACGAACAGTACTATCGATATCCTTTCCGGAAAAAATACGTTTACCATTTCCGATATCAGACAGGCTTCTGTCACCGGGGATAAAACGGTCAACCGGATACTTGCCTGGCAGAACCAGGTATTCCTGTCCACCGGTTTGGGAATTGTTGTCCTTGATGAGGATAAGTACGAAGTAAAGGATACCTATATCCTGGGAAATGATGGAGATACCGTGGCCGTGTATGCGCTGGCAACCGATGGAGCGGAATTTTATGCCGCTACGGCCGAAGGCCTCAAACAGGCTTCCGTAAATGAACCCGATCTGGCCGATTTTCATAACTGGTCCCTGGTAAGCGGTACGAATGGTTTGGGTCAGGGACCTTGCGGGCAGGTAGTCTCCCTGCTGGGAGAAGTCGTGATCCTGCGGCAGGATTCCCTGTTTATGAAAGATAGCGGGGGGCAATGGAATTTTTTCTATGCTGATGGCTGGCAGGTCAGGGATCTTAGTGTTTCGGAAGGGAAATTAATTATTTGTGAACAACAGGCAGATAGCGGAAGGGTAGTGGTGGTGACGGGAACAGGGAGCGGGGAACGGACCCTTCAGCAGAATGGAGTGATACAGGCCCCCCGCCAGGCTTTGTCCTATGAAGGAAATATCTGGGTGGCGGATTCCGTGAACGGGCTGTCAGCATGGAACGATGAGGGGCCTGAACGTTTTATCCCGAATTCCCCCCAATCGCTGGCAGTCGGCGGAATGGCCGTTGGCCCGGGAGGTACTGCCGGAAATGCCGATCAACGCGCGGGTGTTTTATGGGCTGCCTCCGGGGGAGCAGACTCCAACTGGTCGCCATTACACAATGGAGATGGATTATTTCGTCTTGCAGGGGGAGACTGGAAAAACTATAATGTTGCAGCGTATCCGCCATTGAGGGGCGTCTTCAATTTTATCACGGTCGCCATCGACCCGAAGCAAACAACGGATGGTGCAAAAGGAAATAGCATTTGGGCCGGTTCATACGGACAGGGTTTGCTGCATATTGCTGCGGATAGTTCTTTTACGGTCTATGCAGCAAATTCGCCGCTCGGCCCGGTCCAGGGTCAACCTTCCGAATACCGGGTGAGCGGCCTGGCTTTCGATCCGGATGGGAATCTCTGGATTGCCAATTACGGGGCGGCCAGCGATTTGCTGGTAAAAAAGACCGACGGGACCTGGATACCGGTCTCTATTCCCTTTGCACATACGGAAAATGCAGTTTCCCAGGTACTGGCAGATGATCACAAACAGATCTGGGTCGTTTCACCAAAAGGCAATGGCCTGTTCTGTTATAATCCCGGTGCTTCACTGGATAACACATCCGATGATCAATGGAAATTTTACCGGGCAGGTCAGGGAAATGGCAACCTCCCTGATAATACTGTTTTTTGTCTGGCCAAAGACAAAAGCGGTTTTATCTGGGTGGGAACGGCTAATGGGATCGGAGTGGTACAATGCACGCAGCAGATTTTTGCTGCCGGCGGATGCGAGGCGGTATGGCCGATCGTAAAGTTTGACGGTTTTGCCGGTTATCTTTTCAGTGGACAGCAGGTACAGGCGATAGCGGTGGATGGTGCAGACCGTAAATGGATTGGGACCCGGAACGGGGTTTGGCTGATAAGCCCGGACGCCCAAAAGATCGTTTACCATTTTACCGGGGACAATACTCCGCTGCTGAGTAACGATGTGAAAGGGATCGAAGTGGATCCGCAATCGGGGGAGGTTTTTTTTGCTACCGCAAAGGGTATTTGTTCCTTCCGGAGTACGGCAACTGATGGAGGGGAAACTATTTCCAATGTATTGGTGTTCCCCAATCCCGTTCCTCCGGATTATCAGGGTACCATCGCTATTCGGGGACTGGTGGACGGGGCGATCGTCAAGATTACTGCAATGGATGGCCGCCTGGTTTATCAGACCAATGCCCTGGGAGGGCAGGCCATATGGGATGGCCGGGATTATAAAGGCCGTAAGGTATCCACGGGGGTTTACCTGGTATTGGTGAACGATCTGGCCCGGCAACAGAAAATGGCCACGAAGATCGTGTTCATAGGAAAATAAATATTTTTAAACATGCAATTGCACAAGACCCGGGCCATCGTGCTGCGAAGCGTCAAATACGGGGAGACCAGCCTTGTCGTCACAGCTTATACGGAATTATTCGGTATTCAATCATACATAGTGAACGGAGTAAGGACTTCTTCTAAAAAAGGACATGGCAAGGCTAATCTTTTCCAGCCTGCCGCTATCCTTGACCTGGTGGTCTATCACAATGAGTTGAAGCAGTTGCAGCGGATACGCGAGTTTCGTTGGGGTTATCTGTACCAGGAGGTATATTTCGATGTATTAAAGAACGCCGTTGCTCTGTTTATGGTAGAGTTGTTGCAAAAATGTTTGAAACAGCCCGAACCCAATTCAGAACTTTTTTATTTTGCGGAAGATGCATTTATGCATCTGGATAAATGCGGAGATGCGGCTCTTGCAAATTATCCTTTATTTTTTATCATTCACCTGGCAGGGTTTTTCGGTTTTCGTATCCAGGATACCTATTCCGGAACGAATTCCATCCTGGATCTGCAGGAAGGTGTATTTATTGCGGACCATCCTGTTCATCAGCATTATCTGGAAGGTACCTATAGTTACATTACCTCCCAGTTATTACGGGTAAGGCAGCCGGAGGAATTGGAGGGTTTGCCCTTGAACCAGGAAACCCGGAGGATATTGATCCGGTCGTACCAGCTATTTTACGCGCTGCATGTACCCGAATTCGGGGAGATGAGGACGCTTGCTGTTCTGCAGGCAATCTTAAACCCCTGAAATGCCCGTTAAACCAGTCCTGCAAACCGATCAATCAGCACTACAAAAGCACAACAAATCAGACCAGCCGTCTTACCCGGGAGGCTGCCGTCAAACGCTCTCCATCCAGCTCTTCAAGGAGAAGCACCCCCGGTTGTTTGCCCGGAGTAAAATCCCCCAGGATGTTTTCAAATTGCAATGCTGCGGCACCGTTAGCCGTCGCCCATTGTAAGAGGGTAGCCGTTTGCAAATGGGGAAATTGATGTTGCAGCGTTATTAATTCTTCCAGGATACTTAGCTGGTGGTTGGAAGCGAGGCTGTCGGTTCCCACAACAATAGCGCAGTGATGACGGATCAGCAGATCCACATCCGGCAACTGGCCGCCGATATATAAATTGGCATTGGGACAAAGACAAAAGAACAAGCGATGTTCCACCTTTTCCTGTCTGTTGCTCTCCCCTCCTTTACCCTGCCATTTATGGGCGAAAAGCAGGTCTTCCTCCGCGGTCGCCACATTATGCACCAGGATCAACGACTGATTCGGGTAAAAATGAGGCAGATAACTTTCAAGACTTCTTTTTCCGGTTCCATGAAAAAAGGAAACGTCAAGACCCATGGCCTCATAAAGCCGTAAAAAATCCCCCTGGCCCGATTGATAGAATACGTTTTCCGCCTCGCTTTCCTGTGAGTGAATGGTCAGCAGGTGATTACCGGGGAAATTGGCAATCAGGTCAAATAACCGTGGTGAAACGGAATAAGGAGCATGAGGTACCAAAGAGGTGGCCTTAATTGGTGCCAATCGGTTAATAATGGGCCTTCCCTCCCTGAACCCCTGGGCCATTTTTGGAAGGGGGAAGGCCTGCGCGTAGGCTTCGAATGTCTTGCGGCTATGGTCGAATCGCTCCGGGGCACTTTTTTCCAAAAAACCCATCGTCTCGATGAAATTGTGATAATAAAGCTGTCCGGCAGACTTTTGCGAAAGGGTGTCCGTCGTATTGCAGATATCACCCACTGCTACAATGCCCTGCCCCATCATGGCCTCTTCGGCATCCCGGATGGCCGACTGGATAGTTTCGGGGTCCGAATGCCGTTGTTTCAATACTGCCAGCAGGAAATCCGTCAGCCCGGTCTTTTCCGGCAATCTTCCTTTCAGATGGGATAATTCCAGGTGGCAATGACAGTTGACAAAACCCGGGCTTAGCATCCCACTAAGATGTTCGACGCCTTCCCCAGCCTCCGCGAAAGGGACCAGTGCATCTACGGTGCCATCCTCACTGGTAACCAGGACCATATCCGGTGCAACGAGGGACCACCCGTTGAATAAATAGTCCGCTTTGAATTTTCTGTAGGTCATGGATAGAATGAAAGATGAACGTTGAAGGATTAACCGTGAAAAAATGAACTGTTAAAAAATGAACCGTTAATAAATGAACCCTGAATAGATTAACTTTGCAAACTTTGCACTCTTTCCAGGCATTGCAAACCTTTTTCTATCCGCCGGTGCGTCCGGTCCTGTAGGACCGGGCCGGCGCCTTAAAAGTACTTAAAAACCATGTTAGATAAATTAGAAGCCATAAAAGCCAGGTTCGAAGATTTAGGTATGTCATTGAGTAATCCGGAGATTGTCAGTGACAACAGGAGGTTCAGTGCCATGAGCAAGGAATACCGCAGCGTGGAGAAGATCGTCCTGGCTTATGAGGAATATCGCAAATTATTGGACGATATCGATTTCTACAGGGAAGCCCTGAATGGGGATGATGCAGAATTAAGGGATCTGGCCAAGGCGGAAGCGCCAGCGTTGGATGAAAAAAAGGAGAAGATGGAAGCAGCTATCCGACAGTTATTGATCCCTAAGGACCCCCAGGATGAGAAAAATGCGATCCTGGAGATCCGGGCAGGTACAGGAGGGGATGAGGCCAGCTTATTTGCAGGAAATCTCCTTCGGATGTATTTAAAATATTGTGAGAAAAGAGGTTGGAAGACAGCCATCCTCAGCGAAAGCGAAGGCACGGTTGGAGGTTACAAAGAGGTTCAGGTAGAGGTTATTGGAGATGATGTGTATGGCACCCTTAAATTTGAAAGCGGCGTTCACCGGGTACAGCGTGTTCCTGATACGGAAACCAGCGGACGTGTGCATACCAGCGCGGCTACCGTGGCGGTTATGCCGGAGGCTGAGGAAGTGGATTTTGAATTGAAAGAAAGTGATGTAAAAATGGAAACAGCCCGAAGTGGTGGCGCGGGTGGTCAGAATGTCAATAAGGTGGAAACAAAAGTGTTTCTGACCCATATCCCCACAGGAGTAGTAGTCGTCTGCCAAACGGAAAGAAGTCAGTTGGGCAACCGCGAAAAAGCTATGAATATGCTGCGCACCAAATTGTATGAAGAGCAGGTCCGCAAACAGGAAGAAGAGATCTCCCGGCATAGAAAAAGCCTGGTAAGTACAGGTGATCGCAGTGCCAAGATCCGCACCTATAATTTTCCCCAGGGACGGGTTACCGATCACCGCATCGGCCTGACCGTATACAATCTGGACGATGTATTGAACGGGAATATCCAGGAATTCCTGGATGCCCTGCAATTTGCCGAAAATTCCGAGAAAATGGCCCGCCAGAATTAACAGGGCGCTAAATCTGCCGGTTCCTGGTTTACTGAATGGTCGTGCACATTCGGCCACGGCTAAACAGATTATAGATTTTTGTCATAATAAATTAACCTTCCCGCGTATAAGCTTCGGACCTAAGTAGTAACTTGTAAATAATTAAACTTATTACTTATGTTGGAAGACATCATCAATCTGGTAAAAGAACATGCCGGCGAGGCGATTGTTAACAATCCCGCCATTCCCAATGAGCATAATGATGCCGTAACTGCTGCGGCAGGAAGCTCTATCCTTGACGGCCTTAAGAATATGATTTCACAGGGAAAGGCCCAGGATGTTTTGAACCTCTTCAGTCATCCGGGTAGCGATGTACAAGCCAATCCAGCCGTTCAAACCATCTCTGAAGGATTCATTCAGAACATCGTAGGCAAACTGGGGATCGACCCTGCTGTTGCCGGAGGAGTCGCAGCCAATCTGATCCCTACTGTATTACAAAGTCTGGTACATAAGACCAATGAGACAACTGACAATAGCTTTAGTTTGGAGTCGGTGTTGGGCCATCTGACAGGAGGACAGGGGATTCAGGGTTTCCTGGGAAGCCTTACCGGTGGTGAAGGAGGTGGTGTATTGGATAAGATCAAGGGATTGTTTGGAAAATAACCGGCCCTTATTGTCCTGACAGATATGGGTTAACTGTAAAAAAGACAAATATAGTTTACTAACGATAACACCCCCTACCCGCGAAATCTGCCATTAAAAAGGATTTTAAGGCTTGATCAGGGTAAGTGGTGAGTTTTCTTTAGGAATTGCTTAACAGGTCTTTAAGAGTAGTTTAACAGACAGAAGTTAAACCTTTTATCTCCCGTTGTCGTCTTATATACAATAGTTCTTTTAAAATAAGGCAGATAAAATTTGCTAAGTATTGAATTATTATCTATCTTTTAAAGAGAATGCTAAATAAATGTTATTACTGAAACGAGAAATTCCGGTAGATTGATTTGCAACGTAATTTTGGTTTTCTAAGTAAAAACGTAGTTCTTTTGAAAATTCTTTTTAACAGCCTGATTGTAATATTGGCACCTGTTTTGCGTTATTATAATCAACAATTTGTCTTTTCTATTTGACTCACATAAGCAGTCAATTTTCTCATAAGCAGTTAGTTTTGGTTACGCCCCCTGTTTCCACAGGGGGCTATTTTTTTGCGTTGTTTTTCGGAGAAAAATAACAACGCAAAAAAATATCTAATGATTGGCCTTCGGCCGGCAAACCCGTGGTTTGCCTTGTTTGCCCCAGATTTTTAAAAAAATATTCCGGACAAAAAATCCTAATTGATTGTCCTTACAGCCGGTGAACCCGAGGTTCACTTATCACACCTTTACTAATGTAAGATTGCAGATTCCGTAGGCCAGGCCGGCGCCGATGAGATCGGCGATAATATCGGCCAGATCGAAATCCCGGTTAGGGATAAAATACTTCTGAACGTATTCCATACCAATACCATAGATACTTCCCAGGATAAAGATCAGGAAGAACAGGCGCAGGAGTTTCCGGGGAGTCGTAATGGGTTTGCTGCTCAGATAGAGGCCCCATAAGAATACAAAACCGCCGAACAGGCTGATATGAATGATCTTGTCAAATTGTGGAATGGAGAAATCGCTTTCCTGAGGTAAGACGGAACCAGGCAGGGAAAGGAGTATTCCAATTACCAGGGTCCAAAGAACAGGATAAATGATACTGCTGAAATATCTTCGTAAAAATGGGATCATACCTTAGAAATTAGCCATAGTACGGATATCCCCTATAGCTCGTTGAAATTTTAATAACTTCCTGAAAATAAAAAAAGTCCCTGAAAATGGGACTTTTTTTCTATAACTGTGTATTTTTTTTCCCGACTATCCCGTCCCTTTTATTGGGTTTGGGTAGTCTTTCCGAGGGATTGCATTTTTTGAAGGGTAGGAGAAGGACTGCCTCCTTTTTGCTCTATGGTGATCGCAAAAGCCTGTGCTTTCTGTGTATTCTTCATCTGTAAAATAACCTTGTCCATATTTGCGTCAAAAACTCCCAGATCCTTCGGTTTGCCGTCGATCAGGGCCCATAGTTGATATTGCTGATCCGAAGGAAGTTTGGGCATATTCTTTACAACCAAAAAGACGTTCGACGAGGTGGAATCCCAATAAATATTCGCCGAAGACTTGGGAGCAACCTGGGTTCCGACCATATTGACCACCGTAACATTTGGATCTTTCACGATCTTTTGTTCGGCCACGATCTGTTTTAGGATGCTGTCAGTGGTATTCAGCTTTTCGCTGAGTGCTACATTGGCATTCTTTAATTCTTCGTTTTGTTTATTGGAACGATAGTTAAAATAGCCGACGATTACCAGAAGAATGACGGAAGCAGCGGCTAAGAACTGCAACAAGCCTGAGGACCGACGGGGGACATTTTCATTTTGCATGGTTATTGTTTTTGATGGATTTGAAGGAAGAGTTTGCCGGGATAGCTGATTTCCCAGGCCATCGATCATTTCAAAAATCCGATCCTTAACCATTGCAGGAGGGTTCTCCCCATTCTCCCTGGCAAATTTTTCAAGCTTTTGTTCCAGTTCCAGACGATCAGCTAAAATCTTGGGATCCTGGTTACTTAATTGCTCTTGTATTGCCTTTTCCGACTCATCGGCCATGCCGAATACGTAGAGTTCGTTGCTACCATCTGATATGTAATCCTGTTCGTTCAATTTATTGTAAGTGTTCTCTTAATTGCAATAACGCATTTCTTATGCGGGTTTTTACCGTACCAAGGGGAATGCCCTGCGAATTAGCAATTTCCTCATGCGTATAACCCTTAAAATAGGCCAGGTCAACCACGACCCGGTGTTCAGGCTTTAATTTTTCCAGCACCTTCTTCAGCCCTATATTATCTATATTAAGCTGAGTGGTTTGACTGACGATACTTTTATTATATACGGTGTCCGGCAATTCCTGGTTTTTTTGGGAATTCTGATAACTTTTTGACCGCAGTGTATCGATAGAGAGATTCCGGGCGATATTCAGCATCCAGGTGAATAAACGTCCCTTAGTCTGGTCATAGGTTTCGATCTTTCTCCAGATATTGATAAATACCTCTTGAAGGACATCGCTGGCAAGCTCAGTATTATCTGCAACGATCTGTTTGATAATGCTATAGAGCGCCCCTGCGTAATTGTCGTATAGGAAAGCGAAAGCCTGATTATCCCGTCTTTTCAAGGCCAGCACAAGTTCCTGTTCAGAATATGTTATAGGTATACCCAAGGTTTTTACTATATGGATCCTCTAAGTAAAGAAATAAAATGCGTTAAAACAAGTGCGACGGGTTGATTCAGATAGTTTGACTTAACGGGCTTGGGTCGTATCCCCGGTCAGGTCAAGGCACTTTATTAATGCACTATTTTGCTGTATGCAGCGGCATCCATCAGTTTATCCAGGTCAGCAGGATCGTTCAGGGTGACTTTTACCATCCATCCTTTGCCATAAGGATCGGAATTTATCAGATCAGGGGAGGCCGCGAGGTCCGGATTTACTTCCGTGATAGTGCCTGCAACAGGTAGAAAAAGATCGGATACGGTTTTTACAGCTTCTACAGATCCGAAAATTGTTTCTGCAGCCAGTGCTTTTCCGACTGTTTCGATCTCAACGTATACAATATCCCCCAACTCCTGTTGGGCAAACTCTGTGATGCCGATAATGGCCTCATTGCCTTTTTCCAGTTTTATCCATTCATGGTCCTTGGTATAGCGTAAATTTTCAGGGAAATTCATGGCATCTGTTTTTTGTGCTGCAAAGATTACAAAAATGGATTGAATTAGAACAAGACAACGGGATTTATTTACGGCTTATCAGCTTCATTTTCAGAATCCGGATATCTTTTAAAGGGCGATCGAATGGCGACCCGTCGGTAGGGGTGCCTGCAATAGAGTCGACTATCCCGATACCCTGCACAACTACCCCGAAAACCGTATAATTTCCATCCAGGTGAGGGTCCCCGCCAATGGTTTTGTAAACAGTCCGCCTTTCCATGGGAATTTTGCGGCCTTTTAAGCGGAAAGTCTCGACCGAATCCAATCCGGCATCCGTAAATACCCGTCCCTGAACAATATAGAACTGGCTTCCGCTGCTCTCCTTTTTGGGGTTAACTTCCTCCCCTTCCCTGGCGGCAGCCAGAACGCCCTTGTAGTGGAAAAGGGAGCTGCGGAATTCTGCCGGGATCGTGTAGGCAGGCCCCCCTTCTCCCAACGGAGTTCCCGCGGCTGAACGCTTACTATCCGGATCCCCTGACTGGATCATAAAACCCTTGATGACCCGATGGAATAAAACACTGTCGAAATAGCCTTTCTTTACCAGGAGCAGGAAATTATCCCGGTGCAGGGGAGTAGAGTCCGAAAGGCGGAGGATAAGGGTGCCCAGGGTCGTGGTCACTTCAATATCCTTAAAGCGGTCTTTTTTCCGTAATCCGTTGGACAGATGTGGGTTACAGGAGAAAATAAACGTGATTGCCAAACAGGCAAAGAACCATTTGATCATTTAAAAACCGGAGGTTTCGAAATATAATAAAATATGATCTTTCATAAAATCTTCCTGTTGTTTCATATCCATCTCCGGAAGAGCCTTTAGTTGCCTGAAATGGGGCCAGCCATCCTCATCGACACCAGCCAGTTCATAGTATCCGCTTTGGCGGAAAAGGGAACAAACGGCTATATGCATAAGATCCTGTTTCTGTTCTTTGGAAAACTTTGGACGAAGTTCTCCGAATTCCTGGATTCCGACCAGGAATAAAATGGCTTCCATATCGGGTTTTTTACCGAATCTTTCTACCAGCCTGGCTTCCAGGTTCCACCACCGCGTCTGCAGATCGTCTTGTGCTTGTTGCATGGCCCAAAGATAGCCTGAATCTAAAGATTATGGATATAAGAGAAAAGCAATCCCCCCGCAAAGTGGTTTGCAGGAACCAGGTGAGGGTCACCCTGCAGGGTATTTCCTTCGTTGGGATTATCGAAATTATAGGGTTGCAGGTATTTATTCGTTTTGCCATAGGACAACAGGAGACCGACACGGAGATTGAATTTCCTTTTTTTAAGGTTTGCGCCCAGCTGCATATGCCAGATATTCCAATTGGACGTATTGGCCTGGATACCATCGCTGCTTTTATAGAGGCTGGTGTCCGCATACGTAAAATCCGTTCTCAGGGAACAGTAACCCAGGACAGAAGACGTGAGCGGGAAATTGATCCCTACAGCGAAATTGACAAGGGATTTGTGGGCATCTTTAAATTTAAGGATGGCCGCGGTTGATTCATTATTATTTCCGGTATCGGGCCGGATAAAATATTCATTCCGGGGAGTCATGATATTATAGTCGCCGATCTTATCAAAATATTCTGCAGCAAAATAAATCTGCCCCCTGGCGTTATAATCATAGGCATAACCCAGCCCCAGGCTCAGCGGCGTTTTAAACCGGGCATTCACCCCGGTTTGCCGGGTGCTGGCCAGAAAGTTTGCAGACAAGCCCCCTATCAGCAATTTCAAATCGTTTATCACCTCATCCCCATAAATGATGCCTTTTCCATATACCCGGAGGATGGGTGCTGTTATGAGCAATCCAAGATGATGGCCGGAAGCGTTATAGGATAATCCTCCTTTGAATCGTATGCCTAAATGCGTATAGTTGGCCAGGTAAGTACCCTCGACGCTGGCTACCGGAGGGAAAATGGTATCCGTTCCCTGATTATACAATGCCCTTGAACTGAAGTTTTGATTATAATTTTGTACACGGACCTGGCCTTCCACCGTAAAGCCTGCTGAAAAGGCGGAGTTTAATTTAAAGCCAATGCTTAAAAGACCGGAGGTCTCGGTGATCTGATTGATTTGCGAAAACTGTCCGATATAATATTCGGAGCCCGGGCTGTAGGAATTATCGAGTACATTAAATTTTGCATCTTTCCGCTGCGTGGTCTGGAAACTGGAAACCGGATTCCGGAGCAGCGCATATCCTATCACAAATGGATGTTTCCCTTTAATGGCAATGCACCCTGCACCCATCAGGGGAATAATGCTGGCGCTGGTAGAGGAAAGATTCAGGCCGGTTCCTATCCCGTTCTTTATCGTGGTGGATTCAAATTGATATAAATTACCGGTGATCGATGCGCTGTTCCTATTGGTATAGGCAAGTAATGCGGGGTTAAAAAAAAAGACGCCGCTATCCCTGTTATAAGCAAGGACGGATCCGGGCGTCAGAAAACCTCCCGGTCCGTAATTGAAAGACCAGTAATTGGCGTCCTGCGCCTGCACTATTGCCGGATGAAAGAAAAAAGTCAGGGATAATGAAATACAGGTTAACGGAAGGAGTAAACGTATTTTCATAGATTGTATTTTTGGCTTCTGTAAATTACCCGGAATACAGCAAGGATTACCAAAAAATATAATTTTTTGTGCTGACATTTTTCAATAAATTATGCATACAAATAATTCAACATGACCCGACCGGTTTGCAGGGCTTTTTTTCTGTCTTTGAGTTTGCTCCATTTCTGTTTTTTGTTTCCGGGTTTTCTCCGGAAGGCAGCGTCCCAGGATCTGAGTTTCACGTTTCCCTCCCAATTACTTCCGGGAACCTCGACAGACAAGTCTATCGACATCACCCAGTTCAAAGGAGGTTTTTTTGTCACCTGGAAGGAAGCGGGGAACGAAGGAAAAGTGCATGTGTCCTATCTGGGCCGGCAATATGATACGTCCTCTTTCCATGCGGATGGAATGGTACAGAACGGCCAAACGCCGTTTGGCCCGGTACTGCGGGTGTTGAATAACAGGATCTATCTTTTCTGGATTGACCGGGATGGAGGAGTAAAATATGTGATCAACCGATCGGATACGGCCTTTGATCTTATGAACGTCCACTCCCTTGTCTTCACCGGAAATCCCAAACTGGCTTATGGGATCACTGCCGCACCCTTTAACGGTAAAATACTGCTGGCTTCTCATGGCGCGGACAAACAATCACTGGCCTTTGCCCTGGTTGAACCGGGCCCGGACGGTTTGATTCCCGAATCGGCACTTGCCTTTGTAGCAGGGAGAAAATCTTCGGATTATCCTTTTGTGGTCAGTTTGAATGATACGGTGGCAAGGTTCACCTGGAGGGGTTATAAGGAACAAGTTGTTTATTCCACGGATTATAATATTCAAACCGGTTCATGGTCCGTTTCTGTTCCGGTAGCTCAGGCAAGATCGAAGACGGCACCGGCCATTTACCAGATATGGAACGGAGAACGTTTGTTTTGTATCTGGAAAGGACCGGATAATGATAACAAACTTTATTATGGGACCGCTAAAACCCCCGCCATTCCTCAAACGGCCATAGCGTTACCCGGTTATTTTTCAACCACCCAGCCTGTGTCTATCTGCAATGTTGATGGCAATAAATTCATATTGGCTTTCACAGGCGGGAATGGGAATATGTACCTGAGTTATTTCACCAATTATAATCCGTCTTCCTGGATGAAGGATCTGCTCATGCCGTCCAAAAGTAATTATACCCTGCAGGATATCGTCATTCCAGGAGCGCACGATGCGGGTATGTCGGTGCTCAACGGGGTAGGAGGATCACAGAGTGGGACGATCAACGAATGTAATACGCTTACACAGAAACTGCCCGTCAAAGGACAATTGAATGCAGGTATACGGATGTTCGATCTGAGGGTGGGCACCTACAAGGATACCCTATACACGAAACATTGTTCTTCGGACTGCATGGCCGATGCGATCGGAGGGGGATACGGAGAAAAACTTGCCGGTATCCTGGACGCCATCCGGATTTTCCTTCAAAAGAACCAGGAGGAAATCGTCCTGCTGACCTTCAGCCATTTTTGTGAAAAAGAAACTCCGGTGAAGGATTTGGCAGATCTTATCCTGAAAAGCCTGGGAAATCCGATCGTTTATAAACGGAATGGGAAAGCGTTGGGAGAAATCCCCCTGCGGGATTTAGCGGGAAAAGTGATCGTCACTTTTGAGCATTATTCCCGCCCGGACGGACTAATCGATTCCTGTACCATCGGAGACCATAGCGATGCTTTTATTAATTTCAGGAGAGAGTATGCTGCCACAAATGAATTGGCAAAGTTCCTCTCCAGACAGGAATTGTTTTTCCGCGATCTGGGAGACGGAGTTCATAACAATGACCTGGTGCGGCTGGATTGGCAATTGACGCAGAGCGCCGATGAGGCGGCCATGACCTGCAATGATTTCCAGGATGAAAATGTCAATCCGCTGATCAGTGGCGCGATGTTGCTGACCAACGTGATCCGCAAACACCAGAGTATCATTAACCTGTCGCTTGACGGCAATAAATATTTGCCGGTAAAGCTCAATGAATGGATTGCCGGTGGGAAGATCAACAGGAAAAACAAACCAAACATTATATATGTGGATGCTGCAGGAGGATGGGTCACCGACTATTGTATCGGGCTGAATAATTCGGGTCTGTACAATAAGTGAGCTCCCTATATTTTTTCGGCTACAACAGCCGTTCCATAAGCCAGCACTTCGGTAACCCCATTCATCACTTCATTGGCATCATACCGCATATTGATAACGGCATTGGCTCCACGGTCGGAGGCATGCTGCATCATATACTGAAAGGCTTCTTCCCTGGTTTTTTCGCAGAGTTCCACGTAAATGGAGATCTGGCCTCCCAATAGGGTTTGCAGGCCGCCGGCGATATTTCCCAACAGGCTGCGGGATCGTACGGTGATACCCCGGACAACGCCCAGGTTCTTTGTAATCCGATAGCCTTCAAGGGCAGTGCTGGTGGTAATTAAGTTGGGGTCGATCATAATAAAGGGTTTTGTGTGAAATTAAGATTTTACCTTATTACCTTTGCCAAAAATCTGAAAGATGTTACAGGTGGCATTTATCCGTCAGCAGGTGGAGTTTGTTAAGGAAAGACTGGCCGTCCGGAATTTTAAGGAGATCGGTTTGGTCGATACGATAGTCGCGCTGGACGACCAGCGTAAGAAATTGCAATTGGAATCGGATACCAATTTGTCAGGGATAAATGCTCATTCCAAAGAGATCGGTCAATTGATGGCCAAGGGGCAGAAGGAGCAGGCGGAGGAAAAAAAGAGCATGGTCGCGGCATTAAAGACTGCATTGCAACCAATCGCGGCAAAATTGGCTGCTGTCGAACAGGAGTTGAACGAGACGCTGATCCGGCTTCCTAACTTACCAGCTGCGGCCGTACCGCCGGGAAAAACACCCGAAGATAATGTTACCGTCAGGGAAGGGGGGAGTAAACCGCAGCTTCCGGCAGGAGCCGTACCGCATTGGGACCTTGCGAAAAAATTCAACCTTATCGACTTTGACTTGGGTAATAAGATAACGGGCAGTGGTTTTCCCGTCTACATTAATAAAGGCGCGAAACTGCAACGGTCGATGATCCAGTACTTCCTCGATTATAATACGGCAGCGGGGTATATGGAGTTTCAGCCCCCATTGATGGTAAATGAAGCCTCGGCGCGTGGAACGGGCCAGTTGCCGGATAAGGAAGGCCAGATGTACTATGTCGGGGAGGACAACTTTTATTTGATCCCTACGGCGGAAGTACCGGTAACGAATATCTACCGGGATGAGATCCTGAAGGAAAATAGCCTCCCCATAAAGATGACAGCCTATACCCCTTGTTTCCGGAGAGAAGCCGGAAGTTATGGTAAGGACGTCCGCGGTTTGAACCGTCTTCATCAGTTCGATAAGGTGGAAGTGGTGCAATTGGTTCACCCGGAGAAGAGTTATGGCGTATTGGAAGAAATGGTGGAGCATGTAGAGAAATTATTGGTATCCCTGGAACTCCCTTATCGTATCCTGCGGCTTTGCGGCGGGGATATGGGTTTTACCTCTGCGATGACTTACGATTTTGAAGTATACAGCGCGGCACAGGAAAAATGGCTGGAAGTAAGTTCGGTGAGCAATTTCGAAGCCTTCCAAACCAATCGGATGAAGATCCGTTTCAAGGATGCAGGAGGAAAAACACAGCTGGTTCATTCCCTGAATGGCAGTTCCCTGGCGCTTCCCAGAATACTGGCCTGCCTGTTGGAAAATCATCAGACGGAAAATTCCATTGAATTACCCAAAGCATTACACGCTTATTTCGGAGCGGAACGTATTTAGTTCCTTTCCCGGTGCCGGTAATTATTTCCGAAGTACATTCGCGATTTTTAATGTGTTTTTAATGAGGCAGGAATGTCTCATTTTTTTTTACGCTCTTTATTTTCCTTTAACATAAATGTTTGTGAAACCACCTAACGGAGAGGTAGAATTGATTTTATTTTTTACATATTTACAGTAATCATTAACCTCAAATTTATTGTATGAAAAAAAACATTTACCTATTTTGCTTTTCTTTTATGGTAACCCTTTCGGCGGCAGCTCAAATAAAAAAAGGAGTAACCCTTTTAGGTGGCGATATTAATTTTAACAGTTCCAAAAGTAATTCCACAGACCCGGTTAACAACAGTACCTTTAAACAGACTGGCGGCGGCTTTTCTCCTTCTTTTGGTAAGGCTATTCAGGATAATTTAATTGCCGGCTTCGACCTGTCCTGGTCGGGTGTGAAAACCACCCAGGACCAGGGGGCTACTTCCTCTGTCGTTAAGTCGAACAATTATGGCGCTGGATTTTTTTTGCGGAAATATAAGACCCTGGGCAGCGGCTTTTCACTTTTTTTGCAGGGACGGCTTGGAGGGTATTATAATAAACAAAGTAATGAAGGCAGTACGCAGTTATATAATTCCGAAGGAAAGGGCTATACCATTAACCTTGGCTTTTATCCTGGGGTTGCCTATCTTTTGGGCAAACATGTTCAATTGGAAGCCGGCTTTCAGAATCTTGGCCTCATAGGATATACGCATTCGAAAACGACCGTGACATCCCCGGCAAACAATAGCATTTCCTCCTCAACTTCCGATAATTTTTCTCTGTCTTCCGGTTTTGGCAGCAGCCTCAATAATTTTACGGCGGGCTTGCGGTTTTTGCTGGATTAAACCTTCAGTAAGTATTCAGGTCCAAGCCACAAAATGTCCTGATGGGAGTACTTACCGATCAACAGAAAAATCAACATCTGCTTTGGCGGGCCGGTTTCGGGCCGGCTACCGGACAATTGAATGCTGCAGCGGCCTCCGGCCAGCGGGCCATTATGATGTCTTTATGGAAGGCTTCATCCCGGCCGGCAACTTACCTTGATGTAACCGGGGATACGGAGACAGGGCCGGCCATGGGAATGGTAAATACCGGTACTATGCAGGGGAAGGATGGGAAGTTATCGGATGAGGAGAAAAAACAACAACGCAAACAATCGCGGGAAGAAATTAAGCGGCTGAACCTGGCCTGGCTGAATGAAATGGTGAATACCGATGCACAGTTAAGGGAAAAGATGGCTTTATTCTGGCATGGCCATTTTGCTTCGCGCAATGAGAATATTTTATTTCAACAACTTTTACTGAACACGATCCGCCAGGGCGCACTTGGAAATTTCGGAGACCTTTTGAAAGGAGTCTCCAAGAGCGCCTCGATGATCAATTTTTTAAATAACAATCAGAACAGGAAGGATCATCCCAACGAGAATTTTGCCCGGGAAGTGATGGAATTATTCACGATGGGCAGGGGCAATTATACAGAACAGGATGTCAGGGAGGCCGCCAGGGCTTTTACAGGCTGGGGGGCGAATCCGGGGGGTGAGTTTGTTTTCCGCAAGGGGCAGCATGATAACGGGCAAAAAACACTGTTAGGGAAAACAGGCTATTTTGACGGGGATGATGTTTTGAATTTATTATTGGAGCAAAAACAAACGGCCCTGCATATCACAGGTAAGCTTTACCGTTACCTGGTTGATGAGCAGATCGATGAGGCCAGGGTGGCCTGGCTGGCTGACAGATGGTATCAGCATAATTACGATATCCAATCCCTCATTGAGGATATATTCCATAGCGACTGGTTCTATGACCCCCGGCATTACGGCAGCAGGATCAAATCGCCCGTCGACCTTCTCGTCGGGACACGTCGACTACTTCCTATGACAATAACGTATGAAGAGGTCCAATTGGTCATCCAGCGGTTATTAGGCCAGTTATTATTCTACCCCCCGAATGTTGCAGGTTGGCCTGGTGGGCTGGATTGGATCGACAGTTCTTCGCTGATGTTCCGTTTGAGCCTGCCGGTACTTATATATGGAGCCGAAGAGTTTCAACAGAAACCCCGGGATGATGACGATATGATGATGGGAAGAAAGGATCCCCCAAGGCACCAGATGATCAATGCGTCAATCGATTGGACGGCTTATTTAAAACGGTTCGAAAAGATCCCGGACGATAAGTTGTTCACTGCCATCAGCTCAGTGGTGCTTCAGGCCAAACCAGGAATGAGTGAGGCTGTTCTGAAAGAATATACGATCGCGGGCAACCGGGAGGATTATATTAAAACGGCTACCATCCGGCTGATGAGTACACCGGAATATCAACTATGCTAACATCGTAAACGTATGAATCGCAAAAAATTTCTTCAGGCCGGTTCGCTGGCGGCGACCTCCTTTCTTTTGCCAAAATTCCTGAAAGCATTTGAGGAACCGCTTGTTATTCCGGGCAACAAAGTATTGGTGGTGCTGCAGATGAACGGAGGCAATGACGGATTAAATACCGTGATCCCGGTTCGTAATGACCTTTATTACAAGGCCCGGCCAGGCTTGGGTATTTTAAAGGGTAACTCTCTTCTGGTTACGGAGGATGCCGGTTTGCATCCTGCCCTGGGCGGATTAAAAGGATTGTATGATGAAGGAAGTCTGGGTATCCTGCATAGTGTAGGGTATCCCAATCCGGATCGTTCGCATTTCCGGAGTATGGATATCTGGCAAACGGCCAGCGACAGCAGGCAATATTTATCTACTGGTTGGTTAGGGAGATACCTGGATGCTCAATGTAATCAATGCGAAAGGCCGACCCAGGTCCTGGAAATAGACGATGTGGTGAGCCTGGCTTTAAAAGGGGCACAGATCAAAGGAATGGCCTTAAAAGATCCCCGGCGGTTATATACGACCAGTCACGAAAAATATTTCAGGGAACTGGCTTCCGGACACCAGGCCGCTCCCCTTGACGGACATTTTGCAAATGTGGTTAAGCCTATTGATTATCTCTATAAAACGATAGCCGAAACGGTATCCAGCGCCGATTATATTTTCGAAAAGAGTAAAATACGACCCTCTCAGGCCAGCTATCCAAATACCGAAATTGGCAAAAATCTCCGGAACATTGCGTCACTGATTTTTTCCGATATCAATACCCGGGTATATTATCTTTCTCTGGGAAGTTTTGACACCCATGTGAACCAGGCTGCGCAGCAGCAACGGCTTTTTACGGAACTCAACGATGCAATAACGGCTTTTGCAGGAGATCTGAAGGCCAACCATAGGCTTGATGATACCCTGATGCTAACCTTTTCCGAATTTGGCCGCCGGGTGGCACAGAATGCGAGTGGGGGAACAGATCATGGCACTGCCAACACGATGTTCCTGATCGGCGGAGGATTACGCCAAAAAGGCCTGATCAATGGACTGCCGGATCTGAATGATCTGTCAGAAGGAGATCTTAAATACCAGGTTGATTTTAAGGATGTATACGCTACAGTTCTGAGTAAATGGTTGGGGGCCGACGATAAAGCCATTTTAGGCAGGCAGTCTGCTTACCTTGATTTTATTTAACCCCCTGTTCCGTTTACCAGCCTTGTTTAGCAATGCCGGCTTTAATAGCGGCAAGAGCTTTTTCTTCGCCTAAAAGAGTAGTCAGTTTGCTGCCTTTTCCGTCATGTCCCTGTGCCATATAGGCTCCTTTAGCAGTTTTCGTAATCACTGCATCCACGATAGGTACATTCTTCTCTTTCGTTTTTACGTTGTAAGCTGTGAGTGTTACAGTTGACATAATTAATTGATTTAATGCCTGCTATTGCAGAAATGGTTAGCACAAAACACTGTAATATTACAGATTTTGGCTGACTAAGTTTGAAAAATATTTTTGCCCTTCTCTTTTGCCCTCCCACTGGCGCCCCTGGGGCTTATACATCCAGTTTCGCATATTTTGCATGGGATTCGATAAATTCACGCCTTGGCGCTACCTCATCTCCCATTAACATGCTGAAAACGCGGTCGGCTTCAGCAGCACTTTCGATCGTTACGCGTTTCAGGGTCCGGGTATCGGGATTCATGGTCGTATCCCAAAGCTGGTTTGAATTCATTTCACCAAGCCCTTTATACCGCTGAATGTTTACACTGTCTTCTTTACCGCCGGACAATTTCTCTACCCAGGCTTTACGCTGTTCTTCATTCCAGGCATAAGCCTGTTCTTTCCCTTTTTTCACCAGATAGAGCGGCGGCTGCGCAATGTAGATATAACCCTGCTCTACCAATTCCTTCATATACCGGTAAATAAAGGTCAGGATCAGGGTGGCGATATGACTGCCATCCACATCGGCATCGGTCATGATAATGAGCTTATGATAACGCAGTTTGGCAATATTCAGCGCCTTGGGATCTTCGGTTGTTCCTACGGTTACCCCAAGGGCAGTGTACATATTCCGTATTTCCTCATTCTCATAAATCTTATGTTCCATGGCCTTTTCCACGTTCAGGATCTTACCTCTCAAAGGCAGGATAGCCTGGAAGCTGCGGTTCCGGCCTTGTTTGGCCGTACCACCTGCCGAGTCTCCTTCGACCAGGAACAGCTCGCAGCGGTCAGGGTCACGGTCCGAGCAATCGGCCAGTTTTCCAGGCAACCCGCCTCCGCTCAATACACTTTTACGTTGCACCAGTTCCCTGGCCTTTTTAGCGGCAGCGCGGGCCTGTGCGGCCAGGATAACTTTCTGGATAATGCTCTTGGCTTCGCGGGGATTCTCTTCCAGATAATCGTTCAGCGCCTTTGAAACGGTAGAGTCAACGACTCCGCTTACTTCATTGTTGCCTAACTTGGTCTTGGTCTGTCCTTCGAACTGAGGTTCCGGAACCTTTACCGAGATAATGGTACTCAGTCCTTCCCGGAAATCATCACCTTCGATCTCGACCTTGGCCCTTTCGAAAAGGCCCTGTTTGTCCCCATAGGATTTGAATACCCGGGTAAGCGCGCGACGGAAACCGGCCACATGGGTGCCGCCTTCTATCGTATTGATATTGTTGACATAGGAGTAGATATGCTCGCTATAGCTGTCATTATAGGTCAAGGCCACTTCGACGGCGACGTTTGTATTGTCGTCCTTACCTTCCACGAATATGACTTTTGGGAGGAGCGGGGTGCGGCCGGCATTCTTATCCAGCATTTCCACGAATTCGACGATCCCTCCTTCGCTGAAGAAGGTCTTGGAATAAGTTTCCCCATTGTCATCTTTTTCCCGCAGGTCTTTCAGAATGATCCGAACGCCCCGGTTGAGGAAGGACAGTTCACGCAGACGGCCTTCAAGGATCTCCTTATTGTATTCGGTCGTAATAAAGATCGAGGCATCGGGCCAGAAATGAATAGTAGTTCCGGTGGTCTCACTGGTACCAATTGTCCGGACCGGGTATTGAGGTACACCGATCTTATATTGTTGTTCGAAAAGTTTTCCTTCACGCCGCACAATGGCATGCAGATCGCTGCTAAGGGCGTTTACGCAACTTACCCCTACGCCATGCAGACCTCCGGAAACCTTATAGGTATTTTTGTCGAATTTACCTCCCGCGTGAAGCACAGTCATGACCACTTCCAATGCGCTCTTTTTCTCCTTTGACATGATACCGGTAGGTATCCCCCGCCCATCATCATCCACGCTGACGGAATTGTCTTCGAAAATGGTTACGAGAATGTTCTTACAATAGCCGGCGAGGGCTTCGTCAATGGAGTTATCCACAACTTCATATACCAGGTGATGCAGTCCTTTTACACCGATATCTCCGATGTACATGGCAGGACGTTTCCGGACGGCTTCCAACCCTTCCAGGACCTGGATACTATCTGCTCCATATCCATTGGTGGCGGGGTTAAGGATTTCCTCTGTTGTTTCACTCATATTTATACTGGGAATCTTGTAGTTAACAATAAATTAATAAGGTTGGCAAATGTACGAAAAATAAGGGTTTCCACCGGTTTTAATATCCCCATTTTCAGGTTAAATGTATGAAATCCGGGAATGCCTTTTTTGGTGATGAAAAGCACCCTGTAAACTACCGGGAAGAGCACCCTGAAATACATCTCAGGAAGTACCCCGGAATGGTTCGGAAATGCTTCGGAAATGCTTCGGAAATGGTCCCGGAAATGGTTCGGAAATGGTCCCGGAATATCTCCCTGACATTTCAAAAAAAGGGCTGGAAAATGGTCATGAAAAGAGAGATGGTTTTTTCTGTTTTTACCATGGTTGCCTGGTCAGGGTTTCGTCATCCTACTGTCATAATCTTCCAATCCTAAATCTCAGGGGCCATTATAGGCGTATTATTTTGATAAAATCGATGATTCATCTGTAAATTTGCCCCCTTATGTACGAGGCTCCGGATATATTGATGATGGCTTATAAGCAACCTGTTATGCAGGATCAGCTGCTTATGTTGCAGGAAAAAGACCGACAGATACCCGGATCCGTTCAGTACACCATCAAAAGGTATCAGAAACATCCCCAGTGGAATATGGACGATATGGGGATGATGGTTTACCATTATAAAAAACTTGAGCCGGCCGATAATTTCCTGGAACTCCGGTTTTGTGTGGCGGGTAATGTCTACTGCCGCAAAAAAGAGATCGAATGCGATACCTGTAAATTACAGGCTTCCCCTTCCTGTGCCGAACGGATCGAAACAGTAGACGTGCTGAGTTTCCGGTTCCTTCCGGTTCATTTATCCCAATTTGCAAAGCCCCGCAAGCCTGAAAACAGGTTAGAATACAGACAAGACAGCTCGCTCAGTGATAACCTCTTGAATTTCAGACATCCCTCTTCATTTACCAAAATCCTGTCGCTTTGCGGAAGGACCCGTATGCTGCTCGAAGCACTGCTGAATCATAGTTATACCGACAGCCTGGAGAATATTTATACCAATGCCCAATGCCAGATGCTCCTTCTGTACAGTCTTGAATGTATGGTAGGAGAAAAAGAGGTAGAAGGCTTTCAGTGTAAATTCCTGGCCAATGAAGCAGACCGCGACAAGATTGTCAAAGCCAGGGAAGTCCTTCTTCAGCATATTGGTGAACCCTTAACGATCAAGGAGCTTAGCCGTAAAGTGGCTATCAACGAATGTTACCTGAAAAAAGGCTTTAAAGAAATGTTCGGGACCACGATATTCGATTTCTATCAAAGCCAGCGAATGGAACACGCCCGTTATCTCCTTTATGAGAAGGGGCTGAGTGTTACCGAAGTTTCGGTCATGCTGGGCTATTCCTCTATCTCCCATTTTTCCACCGCATTTAAGAAACACACGGGTCTGAAGCCCTGCGAGCTTTTATTGCATTGATGCTACCCTGCATTCCCGGCTATTACTTCTTTCTGTAAAATTGAAAAGATCTGCAACGTTCAGTCTTAAAATAAGGTCAGCTTATAAACCTTGTTTATGAAAATGCACTTTCGTTTTTTGATTTTGGTCTGTCTGGTGGCCCTGAATTGTAAAAAAGAGAAGAACCACCTGGTTTTTTTGAAGGCGAGGCTGGTAGGCATACGGGATCTTAACTGTAAACTTCCGATTTTGGATTTTTCCGCAGATTCAATGTCGATACGACAAATTACCCATGTAAACACGAATACATTTATAGCCCTCAACCTGCCTGCCAGGGACTCGATACCAAATACTGAATTGAACGTAGCCGTAGCCGTCCCTGACTCCAGGGAGTTGGTAGCCTGTATTACTTTCGGGCCAAATTATCCGGAAATAGAGATAGTTGCCCTAGAATAACAGTAGCCTCAGGCTCTATTTTTTTGCCTTGTATCAAATAATTTTTTAGTTTTATAAGGAAACGAAATGAAGTTTACTTGTATAACCTTATTTTTACTCCTTAATAATAATTATCTGAAATGAATAAAGGCGATATTTATCAGTGGTATCAGGACCTGTTGGACCCTTCCCCTGTTTTAGTCCATGAAATTGCCCAATTGGAGGGAGATATCCTGATCCTGGGTGTAGGCGGAAAAATGGGTCCCGGAATGGCCAGGTTGGCGAGGCAGGCTGTACAAAAGGCCGGCGTTAATAAAAGAGTAATCGGCGTTTCCCGGTTTTCAGAACCTGGATTACAGGAAGAACTGAATAAGGCCGGTATCGAAACGATTGTTGCGGATCTGTTGAACGAAGATCAGCTTCAGGGGTTACCGGAAGTAAAAAATGTGATCTATCTGGCCGGTACTAAATTCGGGACAACGGGTAAGGAATCATTCACCTGGGCGATGAATGCCTATTTGCCCGGCCGGGTTGCGGAGAAATATAAGGACTCCCGTATCGTAGTCTTTTCAACAGGCAATGTCTACCCATTATCCCCTGTAGTCCAGGGCGGTGTTACGGAAGCTTACCCTCCCGGGCCAGTCGGAGAATATGCCCAGTCCTGCCTTGGCAGAGAACGCATCTTTCAGCACTTCTCCGCTAAATATAATACACCTCTGTTGATCTACCGGTTGAACTATGCCAATGATGTCAGTTATGGAGTGCTGCTGGAGATAGCCAGATCCGTGAGAGAAGGCAGACCTGTTGACCTCGGTATGGGACAGGTGAATGTGATCTGGCAGGGGGATGCGAATGAAATGGCCCTGAGGGCCCTTCTCCATTGCCAGGTCCCGGCTAAGCTGTTAAATATTACTGGTCCGGAAACGGTTTCCGTGCGGTGGCTGTCGGAAGAATTCGGGCGGCTATTTGGGAAAACACCTGTCCTGTCTGGCGAAGAACAGCCAACTGCCTTGTTGAGCAATGCTGCAGAGTCATTTCGTCTTTTCGGTTACCCGGGAGTGTCATTAAAACAAATGATGGAATTGATCGTGGAATGGACAAACCAGGGAGGAGCGATCAAGAACAAACCAACACATTTCCAGGAAAGGAAAGGCCAGTTCTAACTTTTAAAATAACCCTACTAAAGAAAATGCCATCAACAGGACTACATTCCACAGGAAAATCTTCCGGCGTTTACGAATTATTACAGGCAGGTACGGTGATACCGGCGCACCCGTTGGCTTTGCGGGAGGATTTACAAATAGACGAGGCCAGGCAGCGCGCCCTGACCCGTTATTATCTCTCTTCCGGAGCAGGGGGGGTGGCTGTTGGCGTACATACGACACAGTTTGAGATCAGGAAACCGGAGATCGGTCTTTTGGAGCCTGTGCTGAAGCTGGCTGCGGAGGAGATTGAAAAGGCCGGCTTGAATCGCCCCTTCATAAAAGTGGCGGGGATTTGCGGGCCGACGGACCAGGCTCTGGGCGAAGCCAGGTTGGCGGTACGGTATAAATATGACCTGGGTTTGGTAAGTATGGGAGGACTGGCGCATTATTCTGAAACCCAATTGATTCAACGGGTAGAAGCGATTGCAGAGATCATACCTGTATTTGGATTTTATCTGCAACCAGCTGTTGGCGGTAGAGTATTGAGCTATGAATTCTGGAAAGCATTTGCTGACATTCCTAATGTGAGGGCCATAAAAGTGGCGGCCTTCAACAGATACCAGACCCTGGATGTAGTGCGGGCGGTTTGCCATTCGGACCGGGCTGATGAAATAACACTCTATACCGGGAATGACGATAATATAGTTGCGGATCTGCTGACTCCCTACCGGTTTTCAGTGAAAGGAAGAATAGTGGAAAAAAGATTTGCAGGTGGGTTGCTTGGGCATTGGGCTGTATGGACCAGGAGTGCCGTAGATCTTTTACAGGAAATCAAACAATGCCAAGATAATAATAAATGCCTCCAAAATAATAATGGGGATATAGAGGGATTGCTTGCGAAGGGCATCGAAATAACGGATATGAATGCGGTCCTGTTCGATGTGAACAACACTTTCCGCGGTTGCATTGCAGGAATTCACGAGGTTTTGCGCCGCCAGGGTTTACTGGAAGGAATATGGTGCCTGAATCCGGAGGAAAAACTCTCTCCGGGCCAGATGGAAGAGATCGACAGAATTTATTTATCCTATCCCCAATACCTGGACAAAAAATAAAGTAGTTTCCCTAAAAACTGCCTGTTAATGAAAAATTGTAGATGGTTGAAAAGTAGGCTGCTGTTTATAATAACCGCTATCCTTCTTCCTGTTCTTTGTTTTTCGCAGCGGGAACAGAAATCTGGCCGGAAACAGGGCAGCCGGCCATCCTTACGAAGGTTTTATTTTACCGGGCCTGCCCAGGGAACGTCCTACCATATTACCTATTATGCAAAGGATAACATGGTCACGCAGGGTCAGCTGGATAGTGTGCTGGATAAAATAGACAGCTCGCTGTCCATTTACAAACCCTATTCCCTGATCAGCCGTTTTAATAATGCGGTTTCGGGGGTTTTCATGGACGAACATTTGCGAACGGTTGTGCAAAGATCCCTGGAAATCTATAAAGAGAGCGGCGGGATTTCCGATATAACGGTATACCCTATCGTAAACGCATGGGGATTCGGCCCCGACAGGTTGACCAATCCCCCGGATTCGGCGGCAATAAGGGCTATGTTGCTTTGCGTAGGATCCGAAAAAATCCATGTGGAGGGAAATTGGCTCCGCAAAGATCTTCCCTGTGTCAAACTGGATGTAAATGGGATCGCTCAGGGATATAGTGTGGATGTGATCGCAGTTTTTCTGGAAAAAAACGGTATCCGGAATTACCTCGTTGAAGTGGGCGGGGAATTGCGTACCCGGGGGAGAAAATATCCGGGAGCACTCCGCATGAAAATCGGGATAGAAAGTCCTGCCGTTGATCAGTTGGGCAGTGATCAGCCCATTCTGAAAAGGATCATCCAACCAAAGGGCGGTGCCATTACTACTTCGGGTAACTATAGGAAATTTCATCAGGCCGGGGGAAAGACCATTTCACATTTAATGGATCCTCATACGGGTTATCCTCTTTTCAACGAACTGATCAGTGTTACCATTTGGGCGAAGGATGGCATCACTGCCGACGGTTATGACAATGCGCTGATGGGAATGGGCTTAAAGAGTGCCCTGCTCTTTTTAAAGAGGCATACGGAAATGGAAGCCTACTTCATTTATAAAAATGATGGCGGGGTGGTTTCGGATACGGCGACTGCCGGGTTCTATAAAATAATGGAAAAATGAAAAAAACAGGTATTCTTTTTTTGTTGCTGGCCGGGATCGGCTGCAGACAAAATCCCTACCGTCTGGAAGAGGTAACGAACCCGGTTTATAAACCAAACACCATTTTCCTTTCGCAGGAAAATACGTCCCTGCCAAAATTTGATTCGCTTCGGATTAAATACCAGCTGGACACGGTCGTTAAAAAAGAGACGAATGAACTAAGAAGGATATTGCTGCTGAGAGAATGGATCAGGAGAACAATTAAGATCGATAACAACCGGCCCGATTATAGCGGGCAGGGGCATCCTGGATTTATTTTAGATACGGCGTTGAAAGGAGAGGGCTTTCATTGCGGTCATTTTATGGTTGTGCAGAATGCCGTTATGAATGCATTTGGATATGTCACCCGGTGCATAGGGGCGGGGCCGGGAGATCCGGGTTTTCCTGACCAGCATCATGGGATCAACGAGATATGGCTTAACAGTTATCACAAATGGTTTCTGTCGGATGCCAAGTACAACCATCATTTTGAAAAAGAAGGTATCCCCTTATCGGCCCTGGAGGTACGTGCTGCTTATCTGAAGAATAAGGCTTCGGATATTCAGATGGTGAAAGGCCCTGACAGAATAGCGGTGGACAGCGAGCAGGAGCAGGGATGGTCAAAGGAATCTTTCGCCAGAACATTTAGCTGGGTGGAATGGGAACAGCATGGCGACCGGTTCTCCATTTGGCCAAAGACCAGTTCCGCTATTCTCTTTTACCGGGATGATTATTCCGGGAACCGCAAATGGATATGGGATGGGAAGCCGCATTGGGCCTATAATACCCAATATCTTATCTATGTGGATTCTGCATCGGCCATCGAATGGACGCCCAATACGATAAGGAGCCAGGTGGTGATCGGTGGCGGAAGGGCTAAAATTTCTTTATACTCGGAAACACCGAATTTCAACGAATACCAAATGAAAGACCTCGCGAAAGGAGCATGGGAAACATCCAAACCCCTCATTGATCTGCCTCTGGAGAAGGAGCGTTACGAACTGGTCTTTCGGGCCGTTAACCGGGAGGGGGTTACCGGGCCGGAACACAGGATCGTTATCTCGCGATGAGACCCGTTCCACATATTTTCAGATTTCTGCCAAAATAACTTCAGACTTTCGCCAAAATAACCCTGAATAATAAGCATTTGAAGTATTAAAATGTTTCAAATAGTTATTTATTTGAAAAATAGTACTATTTTAGCCCAATTTTAATAGCAGATTGAAAGGTTTTGAAATTTATTTTTTCAGGGCTCTAAATACATATCTATGAAGGTTGTTTTTGCCGGTATTTTTTTCCTGGTCATTCTTTGCCGGGTTTCTCCGTCTTTGAGCCAAAATTCCCTGATACAGGAAAGTGATTTATCAAAGGCTGGCGTTCACCTGATTCCATATCCCAGGGAAGTAAAACTGGAGGGTCCGGATTTTAGGCTGGAAGGGGCGATTACTATAGTAATGGATAAAAACGCCACCGAAAATGACTTGTTTGCCGCCAAACAGCTTACAGATTATTTAAACAAGGATCTGGGTATAATAACCGGTTTCCGCAATGCTCCTGCCGGCAAATCCATCATCCTGAGCAGGAAAGGAACTGATAAAAGAACGGGGGAGGAAGGATATACCTTAAGTGCAGGACAGGACCGGCTGATCTTAAGGGCTGCCGGGGAAGCCGGGCTTTTTTATGGTGTACAGACCATCCTTCAGCTTATTCAGAAAGACGTATCGGATACCACTGCCAATCAAAGTGTTTCCATTGGTCCTGCCGCATTTATAAAAGGATTGAAGATAGCCGACTGGCCCGATACAAAGACAAGGGCCGTACATTATGATACGAAACATCACCAGGATACCCGTGCGTTTGTAGAAGGATTTATCCGCGATATGGCCCGGGTAAAAGTGAATATGCTGGTATGGGAGTGGGAGGATAAATTCGAATACCCGAGTCATCCGGAAATTGGCGCTCCCGGAGCCTTTACGATGAAGGAAATGCAGGAACTCACCTATTATGCACGGAAATATCATATTCAAATCGTTCCATTGGTGCAGGGGCTCGGGCATGTCAGCTTTCTTTTAAAATGGCCGCAATATGCAGGTCTGCGGGAAATCCCGGCATCGAATTTTGAATTTTGCCCCTTGAAGGATGGCGCCTACCAGCTGCTCTTCGATCTTTGGGCGGATGCGATCAAGGCAACACCGGGATCGGAATATATCCATATCGGATCAGATGAAACCTTTGAATTGGGATTATGCCCGCAGTGCAGCCAAAAAGCAAAAGAGATCGGGAAGAGCGGTCTGTACCATTTATTTGTCGGCAAATCCGCGAAACATCTCCAGGAAGCAGGGCGAAAGGTGATGGTTTGGGAAAAGCCGATGGGCTGGGAGGTGAGTAATAAGGAAGACGTTAACAGTAGCCGGGAGCCGGCCAAAAAGGTCATACCACAAAAGGGAATTATCCTGACGGAGGAGTATACCTATGAGACGCCTGAGCTTGACTATGCAAAAAAAGCAAGGGCCCTGGGATACCCTGTATTTGCCTATGACCCCAATCCGGGTATCGAACAATTATTCCTTCCTTACTTTTTTCGTAAAGATGACAGCGGGAGAAAAATAACCGGAAGTCTTGAAAATTCATTTACCTATCTGACTTCACATTTGGGCAAAGGAGTGTACGACGGTATGATCCGTACCTCCTGGGATGATTCCGGTTTGCCGGTGCAGGCCTGGATGCTGACTTTTATCGTATCGGCCGCCTATTCCTGGAATTCATCCGCTCCCTCGCTGTCTGAATTTACAGAAACCTTTTTTAAATATCGTTACGGCCCCGGGGTCGTGGAGGCAGGCGAGCTGTTCCGGCTCCTGAACGAAGGCGCCTATTTTTATATGGAAAGTTTTGAACGGAAAGTTTGGGCCTGGGGAGAGATTGGGAAGACCCACCTGCCCGATCTGCCAAGAGGCGATGCATTGGAATATGATCCTTTCTGGAATACCCAATATGCGCAGCAGGTAAAAACGGCCCGGTTTTTCCTGGAAAGAATGAACAACGGAATTGCCATCGCGGATAAAAACCTGGGTTTGAATACCAGGAACAGGGAGGATATGGAAATCTTTAAAACTACCCTTGAATTGATCCGCCATACGGCTCTCACCTGGCTGGATCTGTCGGCCCTGGAGCTGGAAATAAAAAGCGCCCATAACCAACAATTCCTCAGTCACGAAAAGGCTTATGAGCACCTGGAAAAAGCGGAGAAGATCGTACAACAGCAATTGGCGAGAAGAGAAAAAGTCTTTAATGAACTGGTAACCGTCTGGCAGCGAACGGAACTTCCCAAAGGGCTGTCCACGGATAAGAAAAAATATTTTTTCGAGCAGGATCGGGCGCGTCATTTTGCCAACCGCGCACCAGACATGTCTTATCTGATCATTAATGAGCAGCAACTGGATCTGGAAGGCTATCTTTTAAAATTGCAACTGTATAAAGATTTTTATAAACAGCGGTTTTTAGCCCGGCAGTAATTCACAAATTAACATTGCACAGCCTAAAATAGAAAAAAATCATGAACACCACCCGGAGAGACTTTGTAAAAAATGTATCCCTGGCTACTGCCGGAATGACCATGCTGGATCCCCTGCGCACTTTTGCCGGAGGGAAGAATGAAAAGAAAATAAAATTGGCCGTCATCGGTACCGGTTTGAGAGGACAGGCTCACTTGGCCATGGCGCTCCGACGAAGTGATGTGGAGATCGTGGCCATCTGTGATGTCGACAACCGTATGTTGCAAATGAGCAGGGATCTGATCCAAAAATCCGGCAAAACCATGCCAAAGATCTTTACCGGAGAACAATACGCTTATCGTAAACTACTGGATGAAAAGATGGTGGAGGCCGTCATCATTGCAACGCCATGGGAATGGCACAAACCAATGATCATGGATGCCCTGGCTGCAGGGATAAAATATATAGCTACCGAGGTCATCCTGGGTATCACGCTGGAAGATCATTGGGATATCGTAAAAGCAACGGAAGCAAACCGGGCAAATGTCATGATGCTGGAGAATGCCTGTTATCGCAGGGATACCCTGGCTGTACTGAATATGATCCGTCAGGGCCTGTTCGGGGAAATTATCCATTTGCAGGGCGGTTACCAGCACGATTTACGTGGTGTGAAATTCAATGACGGTATCACGCCCTATAACAGCGGGGCGGAATTTGGAGAGCAAGGATTTTCGGAGGCGAAATGGAGGACCAATCACTCCGTACACCGTAACGGAGACCTGTATCCGACACATGGCCTGGGACCGATTGCCATGATGATCGATATAAACCGGGGGAATCGTTTTGAATCTTTATGTTCATTTTCAACCAAAACAAGAGGTCTTCACAATTATATCGTTAAAAAAGGTGGTGCGGACCATCCCAATACCAAAGTAGGGTTCAGGCTGGGGGATATCGTGACGACCCAGTTAAAATGTGCGAATGGGGAAACGATCCTCCTGCAACACGATACGAATCTCCCCCGTCCCTATTCGCTTGGTTTTCGTGTGCAGGGAACGAACGGGATCTGGATGAACCTGAACAATGGCATTTTCATAGAAGGGCAAAGCGTTTATGATCACGAACACTGGGACAATGCACAAACCTGGTTTGATAAATATGACCATCCCCTGTGGAAAAGGTGGGGCCGGGAGGCCAGCGGGGCGGGGCATGAAGGGATCGATTATTTTGTTCTCCACGCATTTGTCGAATCGGTTAAAAGAAACGCGCCCACCCCTATGGACGTCTATGATGCTGCAGCCTGGAGTGCCGTCGTGCCGCTGAGTGAAAGCTCCATCGAATTGGGTAATGCCACCGTCGAATTCCCTGACTTTACAGGGGGCAAATGGATGAGCCGGAAAAACGACTTTTCCCTTTCAGATGAATATTGAGCATCCTGACCACTGAGAATATAATTTATAATCCCTACCTCCGCAAATTCGTACTATATTAAAACAGGGATGCTCACCGGAGCATCCCTTTATTTCCTTTTCCTTTCCTTCTCTTCTTATCTATTAGTCCTTCTTATCCTTTAGCTTTTCAACACAGCTTTTCATTTTTAGGAGAGTTTTGTCACCTTATCCTGGCAAAACAAGTCAGAAAAACAACGAATTATAGGGTTATTGACAAAAAAATAACCCTGTTAACCATGAAATTTAAAGAAAATAAGCTAAAAACTTTTTTGGTTGGAATAAAAATAAACACTTACTTTTATAAATAAGGAAACGAAACCAAAACACTTTTTAAATCTTTCATATCATTGCAATAGGAACTCTATAGAACAAAAAACCGCCAAAACGAAGACTAATGAAAATTAAGCTGCTTTTAAAACAAATTCCGATCTGCTTTGCCTTGATCCTCTATGCCTGTTATGCAGAAGGTCAGGGTAATCTTGTATCCGGAACGATCCGGTCCGAAGGAGATGGAACTCCTTTGGCAGGTGTCTCTGTTATGATTCAGGGTACGCAGACAGGTACCGTAACGGATGTGAAAGGGAAATTTTCCCTATCCGTCCAGGGAAAGAATGTTATCCTGGTTTTTTCTACCGTAGGGTATCAATCCCTGTCCTTCAGTATAGGTAACCGGTCGGCTATTTCGGTTAGCCTGGTTAAGGATGCCAACAAGTTATCGGAAGTGGTCGTCACTGCCTTTGGTATCGAAAAAAATAAAAAAGCATTGGGTTATTCCACCCAGGTCATCGACGGTTCCAAATTGACGGAAGCCAGGGAATCCAATGTCGTGAACTCCCTGAAGGGCCGTGTTGCCGGTCTTCATGTAAACCCTTCCAGCGGTGGGGTGGGCGGTTCGAGTTTTGTGGTGATAAGAGGCAACAGTTCCCTGACAGGGAACAGCCAGCCTTTATATGTGGTCGATGGTGTTCCCATCGATAACCAAACGCTGGATGCCGCTACGGTGGCTTCGGGCAGGGATTATGGCGATGGTATCGGAAATATAAATCCCGACGATATTGAGAATGTCACGGTCCTTAAAGGACCTGCGGCAGCCTCTTTGTACGGCGCCCGTGGATCGAACGGCGTCATCCTGATCACCACCAAAAAAGGGAAAAAAGGAAAAGGCGCCGGCGTGGATTATAATTCCAACGCCACTTTTGAAAAGCCGAATGTTATACCGGCCCGTCAAAGTACATGGGGCGGGGGATATGATGGAAATTACAGCTCTCTGGGCACGACAACGATCAATGGTCAGACCTATTCCTCCTGGCCGAGCTGGTTGGTTGACGATTGGGGCGGTAAGCTGGATGGCAGACAGATCGTTATTGAACGGTTCCCTGAATTAGGACCTGTTGCCTACACGGCGCAGCCTGAAGATAATATCAAAAAATTCTTCAATACCGGTTCAACCCTGAACAATACCGTTGGCGTATCGGGTGGGGATGAAAAGACCACCTATCGTTTCTCTGCTGCTGATATGCACAATTGGGGGATCATACCCAAGACCAAACTGGAAAGACAAACGATTACCCTGCGGGTCAGCTCCAATGTAACCAGCCGGTTGTCAGTGGACGGAAAGATCAATTATATCAGGCAAGCGGGAAAGAACCGGCCTCAGAATAATTCCTATTCTCAAAATCCGATGACGGGTCTGAACCTCCTTCCACGTTTTATAGATATCGATTGGTTGAAAAACTATAAGAACGAGAGCGGGGGACAGAATACCGTAGTTTCCAACAACCCATACTGGGTCATCAACGAGTTAATCGGGAACGACAGCAGGGACCGTATCATCGGGTTTCTTTCTGCAAAATATAAACTGACAGATTGGTTGAGTTTGCAGGCCAGGAGCGGAACGGACTTTTATACAGACACCCGTTTTAACCGGATCAATCAATACACCAACGGCCTTAACGGCGTAGTGGAAAATTATCAGTTCCATGTAAGGGAAGACAACAGTGATCTGTTGCTTTCCGGAGCCGGAAGACTGGCAAGCAAAATCACCGGATCTTTTTCTTTGGGTGCTAATCACCTGAACAGAAGCCAGCAGGTCCTCGGGAACTATGGCTCTAATTTAAATGTCCCCGGTCTGTATTATATCGGCAATACCCAAAATATATCTCCCCGGCAATATTCGATACGCAAACAGATGAATTCGGCGTACTTCGCGGGTGAGCTTGTCTATAATAATTATCTCTACCTGGACGTGACGGGAAGGAATGACTGGTCCTCTACACTGGGCACCAATAATCTTTCCTTTTTCTATCCCTCCATCAGCTCCAGCTTCGTATTTTCGGAAGCATTCAATCTGAATAAGGATATTCTTTCTTTTGGCAAATTGCGGGCTTCCTATGCGGAAGCGGGCAATGATGCCAGTCCTTATCAGACCCTGGCTGGTTACGACGTTAGCAGCAGCACTACCTTTAACGGACAGCCTTTTGGTAATATCCGGAGCGATATTCCGCTGACCAATCTTAAGAATGAGTTGAAGCGTTCTTATGAATTCGGTACGGAACTTCGTTTCCTGAATAACCGTTTGGGCATCGATTTCACCTACTATAATGCCTCTACGACCAATCAGATCCTGCCGGTGGAAATCTCCGCTACTACAGGTTATTCCACCCGGCTGATCAATGCGGGAGAAATCCAGAACAAGGGTATTGAACTGTTCGTGAATGGCACACCGCTCAAAACCAGGGATTTCCGTTGGGATATCACCTTGAATTTCTCCAACAATAAATCGAAAGTGGTTTCGCTGGCGCCAGGTATTACAGCCCTTACTTTATTGGATCCGGGTTATGGAGCCAGCATCCAGGCCAGGACCGGCGAGGCGTTCGGAAATATTGTTGGTTTTCCTTTCAAACGGAATGCAAACGGAGATATCCTGCTGACCAGCGAAGGAAAGTATCAGCGAGGCGACGACCTGGTGGTATTGGGCAAGATCCAGCCGGATTTCCTGGCCGGGCTGACCAATACGTTCACTTATAAAGGTTTTGCCCTAAGCGCATTGATCGATGTAAGGAAAGGCGGTCAGATCCTGTCTTACTCCAAGTTAAATCAGATGGCCAAGGGAACCGGGAAATTTACGGAGAAGAGAGATAACCTCGTAGCCAATGGCGTGATCGAAACTACACCAGGACATTTTGAAAAAAATACATTGGTGATCGGTGCTTCTGATTATTATGCAGGCGCAGGTCCCTGGAACGACATCGGGGAAAGCCAGGTGATCAATGCGGATTATGTGGCATTGCGTGAAGCGACGCTGAGTTATAGCCTGGGGGCCTTATTAAAAAATAATAAGATCTTCAAAGACGTGCGGCTTTCTATCGTAGGCAGGAATTTATTTTACCTGCAAAGGGATCCGCAATTCAAATTGATGGGGATCAGTCCTGAAACAGCATTTAGCGCAACAACCGCCGCACAGGGCTACGAGGCCGTCAGCATGCCGACTACGCGGAGCGTTGGTATAAATCTGTCCGTTGCCTTCTGATAAAAAAAGACCTAACCAAAGAGCGATATGAATCGTAAGATCCATCTGGCCCGAAAAAAATAAAACAGTAACAGATGAAATCAACAATAAAAATATTAAGATCCGGAGCTTTAGCCTTTGCCCTGTTCGCGGGCGGCGCCTGCACCAAAAATTTCCAGGAAATAAATACGGATCCCACCCTGGTGACAAGTGATATCATTAAGCCGTCTATGTTATTTACGGCCGTTTTGAAAAACTCCATATTCAGCACGTATAACACCGGGATCATTACGGAGTACTCCGGGTATTACAGTAATCAGGGATCGGGGGTTATCTTTCAGAATTCCAACTGGTCCGAACCTTTTAATTCCATTTATAAGGATTACCTGATCAACACGGCTGAAGTGATCCGCCTGACAGCCGACGATCCCAAACTGGTCAATGAACATGCCAGTGCAAGGATCTGGAAAGTGTGGCTTTTCCAGCAATTGACGGATACCTATGGTGATGTTCCTTATTTTGAGGCCACACAGAATGTAAAAAATGTAATCAACCAACCCAAATACGACTCGCAGAAAGATATCTATACGGATATGTTCAAGGAGTTGAAGGAAGCCGTTGCTCAACTGGATGCTGACCCTACCCTGCCTTCTTTTGGCAATGCCGATCTGTTATTTACCGGAAAGACGGACCAATGGAAGAGATTTGGCAATTCCCTGCGGTTGAGACTTGCGCTAAGAGTATCGAATGTCGATGCGGCCATGGCTAAGCAGAATATTCTGGATGTAATAAGTCAGCCCTTGCTGGATGACAATTCATTGAATGCCCTGCTTACTACCATCGATGGTTCCAATACCAACAACAGGAATCCCCTTTTCGATGACCCTAACAATCCATATCCGTTATGGGCATCTTTTACTACCACGGACAATCTGCAGAACCTGAATGACCCGAGGTTAACCATTTTTTCTTCTCCTGCCGCAGATGGTGTGTCAGGCTACCGGGGAAGACCAATCGCCATGGGTTCTACTCAGGGAGGTTATACGGAAACCACAACGGCCATTTTGCCCTATTTTTTCCGCGCGGCGGTTCATGATATTATTGTCATGAATGCTGCTGAAGTATCCTTTCTCAGGGCAGAAGCGGCCCTGAATAATTTATCTTCCGAGGATGCCAACCAGTTATACCGTCAGGGTATTACCCAATCACTGGCTCAATATAATGCCGATCCCGGTGCTTCTGCTGCTTATCTGGCTTCCCCTGCCGCTACGCTTAGCGGAACGCAGGAAGAACAGCTGGAACAGATCATCGTTCAGAAATGGCTGGGCAATTATTATGAAAGTACGGAAGCATGGGCTGAGTTCAGAAGGACGGGCTATCCCAGGATCTGGACCGGAAACGATCTGGGTAGCACGAATGGGCAGATTCCGCGCAGGTTAACCTACCCCCTGGATGAGCAAACCAAAAATGAAACGAATGTAAAGGCTGCATCCGCCCTTCTTTCGAAAGGGGATAGTTATATGAGCCGGATCTGGTGGGATGTAAAACCGGGATTGCCTTTCCTTCATCCTTTACAAGGAACGTTTCCCATCAATTAAGACAATATAACGATAACAAAAAGATACCGATCAGGATAGGTAACCGGCTTAAGATCCGTTAGCTATCCTGATTTTTTTTACCCTTTTTCTCAAATGCATACCATATGAAAGGTAAATTATCTGCCATCCTTTTGAGTAGTACTCTTCTTTTTTTCTGCAAAAGTAATATCAGCAATACAGGCAATCCTCCTGTGGACCTGCCTCCGGTCCCTCTTTCCAACCGATATCCGAACGATGAGGGTATCGGGAAAGATCCTGATGTCCTGTATGTGGAGAAATTCAGTGATGGATTGGCCACCGTCCTCGGCCGGTACAACGATGTAAGGAATGGCGCCGGCATGTCCCTGGACAGCGATATTCCGGAAGGAAGCAAGGTGGCGAATTCCATAAAAATGACCAATATCGGGGAGCAGAACGATGGCGGTCATTTATTCAAACAATTCAAGCCGGGTTTCGACAGTACGGTTTATATCCGGTACTATGTAAAATATCCCCTGATCTCCAAAGGGTATATCCATCATGAATCCGTTTGGTTCGGGGGTTATAACCCTTCGGTTGATTATACGGACCCCCGGGCGGGTTTCTGCGGTTTGGGTGACAAAAGGCTGTCTGTTGCCTATGAGCCGGTAACCGTGCCTGGCATGGATACCTACCTGTATTGGGGTGATGTTAAAAGTTGGAACGGCGGTGCCAGCTGTTATGGAAATGATATGGTGAATGGTAGCCCGACTGCCAGGGATCTTACCTGGGATCAGTGGATGTGTATCGAAGTAATGGTCAGACTGAACAACCCGGTGAACGCCTATAACGGAGAGCTGCGTGTTTGGCAGGACGGTGTGGAGGTCGGGCATTGGGGCCCCGGTTATCCGAATGGGCACTGGGCTACGGACTCCTGGTTCAATAATCCTTCCGATCCTCCGTTCCCGGGTTTCCGTTGGAGAACAGATGCCAATCTGAATATCAATTATATCTGGATTGAATTTTATGATGACAAAAGCCCGGCCGGTGTTTCCCATTATATAAAATATGCCAACCTGGTAATGGCCAGAAAGTATATCGGACCGATAAAAAAATAATCCTTCACTTCCAATAACCCTTCACTTCCAATGATACGATCGTCTGGAAATTTGCTCCTGTTTGCTGCGGGTGTCACTGCTGCAGGTCTTTTTACGGCTGGCTGTAAAAACGCGTTTAGCGAACCCGCTCCGGCCGGCCCTGGCAGAGAAATTGTTCCGATTGCCAGCCTGTATCCGCAGGATAAGGGAATTGAAAAAAATCCTGAGGTGCTGTATACGGAAAAGTTCAACGACGGGGCAATAAATATTTTCAGCCGTTACCAGGATATAACCAACAGGGAAGGGATGTCACTGGACGGCGATGTACCCGAAGGGAGTCCGGAAAAGGCATCCTTAAAGATTACTAATACGGGAGGGAAGAATGATGGCGGACATCTGTATAAAAGATTCAGCCCTGATTTTGACAGCACGATTTATCTCCGGTATTATGTAAAATATCCGCTGATCTCCAAAGGGTATATCCATCATGAATCCGTCCGCATGGGAGGATATCTTCCTGCAGTCGATTATTCCATTGGGAGTGCCGGCACCTGTGGATTAGGCGATAGCAGGCTTTCGGTATCCTATGAACCAAATCACCATGGACCAGGCATGGATACCTACCTGTATTGGGGTGAAATGCGCAGCTGGAATGGGGGGAGCAGTTGTTATGGAAATATTATGGTGAATGGCAGCCCTTCTGCCAGAAATCTTGAATGGGACAAGTGGATATGTATGGAAGTAATGGTTAAGCTGAATAACCCGGCAACGGCATCCAACGGGGAATTAAAAGTATGGCAGGATGGCGTTGAAGTCGGTCATTGGGGCCCCGGATTCCCCCATGGTCATTGGGCTGCGGATGCATGGGTCAACAATCCAACGGATCCCGCCTTTGCCGGTTTCCGTTGGAGGAGCGTTCCGGGCCTGAAGATAAACTGGATCAAATTCGAATTTTACGATGACACAACTCCGGCGGGAGAATCACATTATATAAAATTCGCTCACCTGGTAATGGCCAAAAAATACATCGGCCCGATAAAAAAGTAGAGTGAACAGAAACTATAACTCCTTAATATAAAGATTGGCAAACTGGAAGGTATTGTTACTGGCGTGATCGTCCTGCAAAGCGATGGCGCCCTTTTGTGGAATACCGGGGAGCAAGGCATTTTGAACGACGGTCACATTATTTAAAACAACGGTTACCCTTTCTCCTTTCAGGGTGATGATAAAGCGGTTCCATTCACCGGGAGGTTTATCCGCTTTTATTTTTGGCGTGACCGCTGCACGAACGGCAGCTGGAAGGGTTTTATCCACCCGGTAGCCATAGATCTCACCGGATCCGATATACCGGTTGCCGATATTTACCTGACTCTTTGAATCGCCTCTTAAATATATTCCGGTATCTCCGGCATAAGGGACTTCCACTTCTTCCGGGCTGCAATCCGGGTTAAGCGCATTGTCTCCGTTTGGGAGAATTACCGGGCTTTTTGCCAATTCAGGTTTTCGGGTGAGCCTTACGTCTGCGATCAGGATAAAATCCGCATATTGATTTTTACTCCAGAGACTTTTATCTTTTTCTTCACTTTTTCCATCATAATCTAGCCTCCAGTCGAGCGGGGTCCAATGGCCGCGATGGCCGGGTTTGAGATCCCATTTTGCAAGGCCGGTTCCATCGTAAAGGGATTGGAAGCCTTCTTTATCCAACAACGCTGCGGGAATAGGTTGCCCGGGCGGGGGAAGCGCAATGTTTTTTTCATTTTTCAATTTTCTGATAAAATTTATCAGCAACCAGCGTGCCGTGTCGGTGAGCATCCGCCTGTAAGAGGGCATCCGGCCCCTTCCTTCCGTTAGTTTCCAGAATAAGGCTCCATCTTTCTGTTTTTGAATTACCGGATCTGCAAACGGTTTTGGTTTGGGGTTGAGCCCGGGAGCGGCCATGCCATCTCCCATGCCGGTCTTTCCGTGACAGTCTGCACACATCTTCAGGTAGAGCTGCCCGGTTTCTTCAATCGGAGCTGTATTGTTTTTCCCGATACTGTTTTTCACAGGATTCACCAGTTTATTTGCTTCCGCAGGTGCCTTCCATTTTGGTATGGATTGCCCGAACCCTTTTGAAAAGGGAAAAGACAAGAAAATACCGGCCAGGATCAACCGGTAAACAGGATTGACTTTATCAAACATAAAAGACGATCTGAGGGTTAAGATTCAATTTATATAGCGGGGGATTTTCCGGGATCCGGCACGGGATAATTACCCTCCTTATCCGGCATGGCAGGAGGATTTGCATCCCAGGCAAATTTTTCCGGCAACAGGCTTAGTTCGGATTTGAAAGCATCTTCCCATTCCACCATTTTACCTGAATGAGCGGCCATACGTCCAAGTATGACGGTCATTGTGCTCATGGCACCCCATTCCGTATCATTCAGCGGCGTATTATTGCGGATAGCGGCAAACAGCTGATCGTGTTCGATCTGGTAGGCGCTGTCTGCATCCTGGTTCTTATTCCTCCAGATCGGATCGCCGTTCAGATCCCGGATGCCTTTCTGTAAGCTGGCAGTGCCCTTCGTTCCCTGGAAATAGGCCCCTCCTTTATTCCAGGTTCCGCTTATATGACGGATCTGGCTGTTAAGTTTGGTGCCGTCGGCGTATTCATACTCAATAAAAAAATGATCAAAAATATCACCGTGGCCGGGCCCGTTTAAAGAAGACCGTCCTCCTATTCCCTGTGCACGGACAGGATATGATCCTTTCGCCCAGTTGACGACATCGGTATTATGGATCTGCAAACCGGCAGGAGAACCGGCCCAAAGCCAGTTGAAATACCGCCAGTTGCGTAACTGATATTCCATTTCCGTCTGGCCTGGTTCCCTGGGTACATTTTTAACCGGACCGATCAGGTAATAATCCGTCGCCGAAACGATGTTACCGATCTCGCCCGCTTTGATCCTGCGGACCATTTCAATATAACCCGGGTCATAACGGTTTTGCAGCCCGACGACTACTTTCAGGTTTTTCTTCGTAGCCTCTTCTCCGGTAGCTAATATCTTCCGGATACCGGGCGCGTCGCAGGCCAGTGGTTTTTCCATGAAGACATGTTTTCCTGCCTTAATACAGGCTTCAAAATGGATAGGCCGGAAGGTTGGGGGAGTGACTAAAAGGACTACGTCTGCCAGCGCGATCGCCATTTGATAGGCATCAAAACCAACGAATTTATTTTTTTCGGGAACCTGGATGGCGCCTTTGATATTCTCCACCCTCAACAGCGTGGCATATGTCTCGTCCAGTTTGTCCCGGAATACATCCGCCATAGCCACCAGGATAATGTTTTCTTTGGTGCTGAGGGCATTTACCGCAGCTCCGGCACCCCGGCTTCCACATCCGATCAGGGCAATTTTCAGTGGCTCCTTAGCGCTAAGTAAAGCGTCTGAAGGGAATGTTTCTGTCCTGAATGCATCTGCCGTGAAGGGTAGTGAGGCTCCCAGAAGCGTGCTGCCAATAAGCGCGGCCGAACCCTTTAGGAAATCACGCCGGGGAGTAAGTGGGTTTTCCGGTTTGTTGGTATTTTCTTTCATAAAAGATTATTTTAAGATCAACCTGTTTTTAGACGGTAGGCTCACTCAAAAATAAAGGTTCCAAACTTGTCATACTCATGAAAATTCCCGCTGTTCAGATTCCAGGACCATAGATTCTCGCCCTTATCATAATCGATCCGGTACAAATTCCCTTTCCACCGGGTGCCCGGTTTGGGAGGGGATACGACGGGATTCATAAGAGGTTGCAGCAGTTCAAAAGGGATAAAAAAAGATGCGGTCCAATCCCGGACCGGTTTTCCTCCGCTGTTTCCCAGCAGGGTAATGGTATGGCGGGTTTTGCGCCCTTCCTCGTAGTGGAAGGGGATCCAGCTGTTTAGTTTTCCGTTAGCATTATAAATAAAGATCGGTAATTCATGATCGAGTGGTGACAATTCGTATTCCAGGTAAGCCGGCCGCCTTTCATCCGGCTGTAGGAAAACTTCAATGACGTCCTCCTTCCAGAGATCCTGAAAGTCTTTCTGAAAAGTAGCGGTTATTTTTTTATCCTCACAGGTATAGAGGCAATAAAGACCGCTGTCGGAATACAATAATTTGACTTTTGTGGAATACGGATCACCGGAAGGACTGCGATTGGGAATCGTGACCCAATCGGTTTTTTTCCAGTGATCATCGCTGCCGGCGCCGGAGAGAGCGAAGTCGCCCGTTTTCCGGATTACCAGGGAATTTTCTTCCTTCTCCGAAGAAAGGGTAGCAGAACCGGGATACCATTTTTCCGCATTTTTCCGGTAGATCTTATCGACTACCTCCCTGGGAAGATGCAGCGCCTGGAACTTTCCTTCCACCAGGGGAACCTCCATCGTCTCCTCCGAAGTAAAGAATTTCCAGTCACTGAACCGGGTGGCGTGTACGGTATTCATGATAACAGAGGAATCCATGCTGTCGTCCACCATAAAATCAGTGGCATATAAAAGACGGTCCTGGTATTTGATAAAAAAATCATAGACTTTTTTATGATCCCTTGCCGTTTGATATTGCAGATGGGAAATACGTTCGGCCATATCGACGGCCATGTTTGGAAATTTATCGAGCCGTTTGGCCAGTTCGTCCACATTCCATTCCAGACTTCCCAGGTGTGCACCTACAAAACGAAGACCCGGATGTTTTTCCAGCATATGATCCCTTGCGCGGATCTGGTCTTCATAGGAGGGGAATTCCGGATGCAGGAACATATGAAATTCTGGATGGCCCGTATAATAGTCCCGGTCATTCTTTACGATCATATCTTTTAGCGGTAGCCAGCAGTCCTTCGGTTCCCCCAGATGCCCGGTGAGGGTCTTATGCTGTTGCTCGATAAAAGAAAAGACGGTATCCAGCCTGGGGTCATCGATCATAATGAAACGACCCTTTTTATCCTTGAATTCCATGCCGATGTTTTTCCAGACTTTTACGCCGATGGCTCCGCTATCGAAGGATTCCTTTAAATAGGAAAGTGTTTGGGACTGCCAGTCTGCACTATCCCACCGGTTGATGGTAAAACTGGTGGACCAGGAGAACCTCTCGGGAAAAGAGTGTAAATGCTTCGTAGTATATTGTCTTTGCTGTTCCAGCGGCGGGTAGTCCGGGGCATTGACATTCAGATCCACCAGTTTGAAATTATCTTTTTGAGATCCGGTAATAAAAAAAGGCTTATACGTATTGACATGTACATGCACGTCGAATTTTTCTACTTTGTCAAAATCAGAAAGCGTGTAATATGTTTCGGCGGTTGCTGATGATTTTGGTTTTTCCGTGCAGTATTGTCCGGTTATCAGGATAACCAGACTAAGGGGTAGTAAAATTCGGTTGAAGGTCATCGGGTTCGTTTTTTAAAATGCTTAATTTTTCTTTGACCAGACTGGTAACGGCCTCGATGGCCGGGGGGAAAACCAGTCGAAGATCGATTTCATGGCTATTGACCAGGCAATCTTTAAGCGTGGAAATAAATATATTCTTTATTTCGGTAGCAAGATTGATTTTGCATATTCCTCTTTTTATGGCTGCTCTGAGACTGGCGGCAGGAATTCCGGATCCTCCATGCAGGACAAGGGCTGCGTCTGTCGCTGCGTGGATTTGCACCAGTCTTTCCAGGTCCAGCCTGGGTTCTTCGGTATAGAATCCATGTGCGGACCCAATAGCCACGGCTAAGGCATCCACCCCGGTCTGCTCGACAAAATAACGGGCTTCCTCAGGTTCCGTAAATCCGACCTTCTCGGTCGATTGACCCAGCTTGGCTATATAACCCAGTTCTGCTTCCACATTTGCGCCGTATCTGGCAGCGAGATCCACTACCTTCCTGGTAAGAAGGATATTTTCTTCCATGCTTTTTTCACTGGCGTCGATCATAACGGAGTCGAAACCGGCCTCCAGACATTTATATACCAGATCATAGGAAACAGAATGGTCCAGGTGAATCCATCCTTCTACGTTATATTCCTTCAGGGCTGCCCTTGCCATCTTAACGGCCACGGGCAGTTTCATATAATCGATCGAACTCCGGGTAAGCTGAAGAATGATCGGCTGATTCATGTCAGAAGCAGCCTGCAGAACACCCCGCAGAGTTTCGTAATTATAAAAATTGGTGGCCAGGAGCGAAGATCCTTTACGTTGAAATTCTTTCAGTTTACGGCTCAGGCTGCTCTTGCGGATATCCAAATCGTTCTTTAGCATTTTTGAGGGTGGTTTTTAGATTGGTGAAGGCGGCGGTTCCACCGGCTTCGGTGGTAGACAGGGCGCCGATCAGGTTGCCGAATTCCTGGCAGGTCTCCAATGGGGCGTCTCTTATGAATTGATGAATAAAACCGGCATTAAAGCTGTCTCCTGCTCCTATCGCATCGACCACCCGGTCATTGAGGAAAGCAGGTTTATGAATAGTTTTTCCATTATGTACGGCTAGCGAACCCTGGTTGCCCAATTTGACCACGATGGTATGGGCATAATCCTTAACCCGGTCCAGGGCGGCTTCCAATGTTTTTTTTCCGGTTAGAAACAGAAGTTCGTTCTCGTTGGGAAGGAAAACATCCACAAAGGGAAGGATATGCTCAAAATCCATTTCCCAGGTTTCGAGAGGATCCCATTGGGTATCGAAAGAAGTGGTCAGACCTGCTTTTTTGGCTGCCTGAAAAAGAGCTGCCGTATGCGGTTTCAGACCGGGCTGTAAAAAGTAGGAAGAGAAATGCAAATGGCGGGCCTGGTGCCACTGCTCCTGGTTGATATCCTCAGGGGTCAGGTGATCCATGGCTCCGGGATGAGTGATCATGGCTCTGTCTTCGTCAAAATTCAGGACAACCGTAGCCCCGGTATTAAAGGCTTCGCTTTGAATGATGTTGTCCGTATTCACTCCTTTTCGTTGCAGGCTTAATAATACCAGGTCTCCAAAAATATCTTTACCGATCTTTCCGGTAAAGGCAACGTTAGTACCCAAACTGCTGAGGTTACTGGCAAAAATGGCGGATGAACTGCCGAGGGTCAGCGTCATTTGCCGGGCCAGTACTTCCTTTCCTATTGAAGGAAAAGATCCGATCTGATTCAAAATAAAATCGACATTGAGTTCGCCGACAACGATTACGTCTGTTTTTTTCATATCAGGCAGATTACAACCGGGGTAAGGGGAAAAAGGGGTAAATGTTAACGCCTTCCACCACACGGGTGATCGTTCCGTTCTCGGAAGGATTATCCGGTTTTAATCCCAAATGTAAAGATTTATAGAACCCCAGGATCTGGGCAGGTAACACATAACAGACCGGCAGGAATTCTTCGTCGATAGTAGTTCGGTCCGACAATTCCTGACCCGGCCGGCCGGATAAATTTATCGAGAGGTCCAGCTTCAGGTCCTGCCCCGGATCTTCCGGGGTTTCAAAAACGCCGATTCGGAAGAGCCCTTTTTCTCCGGCATTAATAGCCCTGACCAAATCGGTTTCATATTGATGGGCATACCGGTTATTGGAAAACAGGTAAACGAGCAGGGTGGAAGGGTCGATCACGGCCTTAGGACCATGTCTGAAACCCAGAAAAGAGTCGAATTTGCAGATCACCTTTCCATTGGTCAGTTCCTGCAATTTCAGGTCGGATTCATTGGCGGCTCCCTGAAGAGGGCCTGATCCCAGAAAGATCGCCCGTTGAAAATCCAGGCTGGCAATATCTTTTAATTTGTCTGCATAGTTTTCCAGGATAGTTTCGCCATAGGCGGCCAGACGTTCCACCTGTGTTCTTAGTTCGGGGACGGAGCCTATACGGGAGATCAGGAGCCCTGCTAGCAACATGGCTGTAAAACTACCCGTCATGGCAAGGCTTTGGTCATCTGCTTCTTCGGGTAAGAGGAAAACAAAGGTATTGTTATGCGCTAGTTCGTGGACCAGCCTGCCTTCCGGATTACAGGTAATGATGAGATGATAGACCTTTTTACAAAATTGATGGGCCAGATTAACCGTAGCCACACTTTCGGGACTGTTCCCGGACCTGGCAAAAGAAACCAGCAAGGTAGTCTCTCCGGTGAAATACAGATCGGGGTGGGAAAGCAGGTCGGTGGTGGCGATTGCCTTCGTCCTTTTGTGCGTGTTTTTTTGAAAAGGGGCCTGCAGGATATTTCCAATAAAAGCCGATGTTCCGGCCCCTGTCAGAATAACTTCCAGATCTTCCTGTTGATAAGCCTCCTCTAAAAAAGCCTGGATCGCGGACTGCCTGCCGGAGATCAGGTCCCAGGTTTGCAACCAGAGGCGGGGTTGTTGGGAAATCTCTTTTGCAGTATGTTTTCCACCTATAGCATCAAGTTTCGAAAGATTAAATCCCAGCGGTTTTTCGGTATACTTATCCCTGATTATCCTGGATCCTGTTATTTCGGACATAACACAATGTTTTGTTTCGTTTCGATTGGTGAAATCAAAATTAACTATTTCCTTTCAAATATTTTTTATTTATTTTTGTTTCCATATCTTTAGGGGCATAATTCGAAAAAATTAAAGGTTATATCGAATAATAAGACGCAAATGGACTTGTTTTGCGTTTCCGGAGACCAAAAGCCAATTCCCCCTGTTTCGTAAGTAAATGATCGGTTTTCCCGGATTTATCTTATTTTTCGAAAAACTTTAAAACTATGATAGAGTCGGACAAAAAATCAACCGTACAGCGGCGGGTGTTAATTATAGAAAGGTTGAATGCGGAGGGGCAGGTTGATGTGATTTCCTTAAGTAAGGCACTGAAAGTTAGCGAAGTGACCATTCGTAATGATCTGACCAGGCTTGAACAAAAAAACATGCTGATCCGGGCGAGGGGCGGGGCCATAAAAGTAGATCGTGTAGGTATTGACTTTGCCCTTTCGGATAAGAACAAACAGCAATTCGAAGAGAAAAAAAGGATTGGCAAAGCGGCGGCTGATCTTATAGAGGATGGAGATACCATTATCCTGGATTCCGGGACGACCACGATGGAGATTGCGAAAAACCTTTCGGATGTAGCCGATTTAACCGTGATCACCAACGCTTTGAATGTAGCGAATCAGTTGGCTGAACACCAAAAGGCGAATATTATTATTCCGGGTGGTTTCCTGAGAAAAAATTCCCTGTCACTGGTTGGCGCTACTGCGGAGGAAAGTTTTAAAAATTATTTTTGCGATAAATTATTCCTTGCGGTGGATGGGCTTAGCACCTCCCATGGCCTGTCAACGCCCAATGTCGAAGAAGCGCATTTGAACCGGATCATGATGGAGATTTCCAAGCAGGTCATTGTGGTGGCCGATTCCAGTAAATTCCACAAAAGAAGTTTTGCCTTTATTGCTCCGATCACAGAAATAGATATCGTGGTAACCGATAAAGGCATCTCGGCAGAGGATCAGAAGAAACTGGAGAATGCCGGAGTCAGAGTAATTGTCGTGTAAGATACAGTGATAGGTTGCGGCAAAAAGCGCAGCAAATGTCCGCAATAAACCATTGTTAAATACATGATAGGAACTGCTAAAGCAAAGCCCTGGCTGCTAATGGTCATGGTAACGACCATTTTTTGGGGCATCTGGGGCGCCTTTATAGAAATCCCGGAAAAAGCAGGCTTCCCTGCCACTCTTGGTTATATTGTATGGGCCCTTACTATGGTACCTTGTGCAATTCTTGCCCTAAAGGTCATAGGCTGGAAACTGGAGGTAGATAAAAGATCGGTCCTGTATGGTTGTCTGGTAGGGCTTACCGGAGCCGGGGGGCAGTTGATCCTCTTCCAGGCCATGCGTAGCGGCCCTGCCTACATTGTTTTTCCCGTTATTTCCCTTTTTCCTGTGATCACCATCTTTCTGTCGGCGGGTTTTCTGAAAGAAACGACAACACGTAAAAGCTGGATAGGGATCGGGGTCGCTTTGATTTCTATTCTTCTGCTTTCTTATCAACGGCCTGATCACACGAATATCAGGGGATATCAATGGCTGGCCCTATCCATCATCGTTTTTCTCATGTGGGGGATCCAGGCTTTTATCATGAAGTTCTCCAATGAAACCATGAAGGCGGAAAGTATTTTCTTTTATATGACGGTCTCTGCGATATTGCTTATCCCCGTTGCCTGGCTGATGACTGATTTTTCCAAACCAATCAATTGGGGGATCAGGGGGCCCTGGCTGGCGGCCCTGATACATATCCTGAATTCAATCGGAGCACTCACGCTGGTTTACGCGCTGCGTTACGGAAAGGCGATCATCGTGGTCCCGGTCACATCCCTGGCCCCGGTGATCACCATTGTCATATCGCTGATCATCTATGGCATCTTCCCCAACCCGGTCGTACTGACCGGTTTATTCCTGGCGGTATTTGCCATTTATTTACTGGCGGAATGATGTTTTACCCGCACAGGTGAGAACAAAAACATTATCTTGAATCAATTTAATTGCCATAACATATGTCCGGAAATTTTCTTACAAAACTGATCAGGTTCCTCCCATTTTTCCTGCTGCTCCCGATCTTAAGTTTTTTGAAGCAGCCACATAAGGAGGATTTTTCTTTGTATACGGAGACCATCCCCGGCACGAAGATCAGTTTTCAAATGGTGGCCATTCCTGCGGGAGAGGGCTCCATGGGAAGTCCGGCAACGGAAAAAGGGCATGAGGAAACTGAAGGACCGGTGCACCAGGTGGAGCTGGATGCTTTCTGGATGGCAGAACATGAAATAACCTGGGATGAATTCGAACTCTTTGTTTACCCCGAATTGGACAAACAATCCAAAAAAACAAAAGATCCGAAAACGCAGAAGAACACACAGGTCGATGCGATCACCAGCCCAACCGCTCCGTTTGTGGATATGAGTTTCGGAATGGGAAAGAATGGTTATCCTGCGGTGAATATGACACAATACGCGGCTTTAGCCTATTGCAAATGGCTTACCTCCAAAACAGGGCATTTTTACCGGTTACCTACGGAAGCAGAATGGGAATATGCCTGCAGGGCAGGGGCTTCGACGGCCTTTTCTTTTGGCGACGATCCTTCCCAATTGACCGAATATGCCTGGTACAGCAAGAACAGCAGCGAGAAATATCATAAGGTTGGAACAAAAAAGCCCAATAAATGGGGTCTTTTCGATATGCATGGAAATGTGGCCGAATGGACACTGGATCAGTATTTGCCTAATTTCTACGAAGTATTCCGCGAAAAAAAGGCCGTGAACCCCTGTGCTTTTCCCACAAAATTATATCCGGTTTCCGTTCGCGGTGGCTCCTGGGACGATGACCCGGAAAGTCTGCGTTCGGCTGCCAGAAGAGGCTCCAGCCCAAAATGGAAACAACGCGATCCTCAGATCCCGAAAAGCAACTGGTGGAATACCGATGCCTCATTTGTCGGTTTTCGAATCGTACGGCCGCTTAAACAACCTTCTCCCGCAGAAATAGAAAAATACTTTGCCAAACCCATAGAAGACCTTTAATGACAACAAATGATAATAAAGCCGCCGGACAGAAACGTACTATAACGGATCAGCTGCGTTCATTGGGGCCGGGAATTATTACCGCAGCCCTTGTTTTCGGACCGAGCAAAATAACCATTACATCCAAACTGGGTGCGGAATATGGGTTCTCCTTATTGTGGATCGTGGTATTTACCATTTTTTTTATGATGGTCTTTACCTCCATGGCAGCGAGGATAGGCATTGCCAATGATCGATCTCTGCTGGGCGTGATCAGGGAAAAATGGGGGAAAAAGGCTTCCGTAGCCCTTGGGTTCGGCGTTTTTCTGGTGACGGCATCTTTTCAGGCCGGCAATTCCATTGGAATAGGTATTTCCTTATCCGAACTGACGCATACCCCGCCGGTGCGATGGATCGTTATTTTTAATTTTATCGGGATCTGTCTGCTTTTCTTCAGGGCCTTTTATAAAGTGCTGGAAAAAATAATGATACTCCTGATTGGTCTCATGCTGACTGCATTCGTTACCACCCTGATCCTGGTAAAGCCTCCGGTATCCGGTCTTGCCTCTGGTTTGATCCCTTCGGTCCCTCCCGGAAGTTCAGGGCTTGGAATTGCCTTTGTCGCTTCCTGTTTTTCCATCGTAGGGGCCTTCTATCAATCCTACCTGGTGCAGGAAAGGAGACGGGTGAATCCCAGGGTCCGTCAAAGCGGCAATGATAGTTTTCCCGGAATTATTGTATTAGGTATTATGAGTGCTATCGTCCTGACCTGTGCAGCAACCGTATTGTATCCAAAGGGGATCCGGGTCACCAGTGCCACGGATATGGCTAAAGCTTTGGAGCCTCTTTTTGGAAAATATGCATCCGTGCTGTTCTTGTGTGGTTTGTTCGGAGCCTCCTTTTCTGCCCTGATCGGGAATGCTTCGGTCGGAGGAACATTACTGGGTGATGCCCTGGGCTATGGCGGGCAGTTGAATGCGAAATCCGTCCGTTATCTGATCGCTCTTATTATGATCATCGGCGCCACAGTTGCGATTGTTTTTGGAAAACTTCCCCTGGAATTATTGATCTTTGCCCAGCGTGTCACTATATTTATCGTCCCGTTCATTGGAATAGCCATGTATTCGGTAGCTAATGATTCCGGGCGTATGGGAACGCTGACGAATTCCAGGACCGCTAAAATATCCGGCGCTCTTGGCCTGGCTGTTATCATTGTTTTGGCATTGATGAGTGTCAGGGATATGATCTTTAAATGACAGACAAATATTTTTCTGATGGGAACAAATCAAAATGGAGCAGATCAAAGGCAAGCAGATCAAAAGAGAACAGAACAACAGGGAGCAGATCAAAAGCATACAGATACGAACGGGCATTCCATAAAAGAAGAGATACGCCGCATGGCGGGTAGTATTCATGAACAGGTTATCCATAACCGGAGACATTTGCATGCAAATCCTGAATTGTCATTTTTGGAATACCAAACATCGGCCTTCGTAAAGAAACGTTTGGACGACCTGGGGATATCCTGGAAAGGTCTGGCGGATACAGGAATTGTAGGGGTGCTGAAAGGTGATCTGCCTTCCGACCAGGTTATTGCTTTACGCGCAGATATGGATGCTTTGCCTATTGCCGAAAAAAATGAAGTAAATTATGTCTCCCTGAACCCGGGCGTCATGCATGCCTGCGGACATGATGCGCATACCGCTTCTCTTTTGGGAACGGCAGGTATCCTGCAGTCCCTTAAAAGTAAATTCGGAGGGACGGTGAAATTTATCTTCCAGCCCGGCGAGGAAAAAATTCCCGGCGGTGCCAACATGATGATCAAAGAAGGCGTGTTGGAAAGTCCCCGGCCCTTAGCGGTTATCGGGCAGCATGTCATGCCTTCGATGGAAACCGGAAAGATCGGTATCCGTAAAGGGATGTTCATGGCCTCCGTAGATGAATTGTATGTCACCGTATACGGAAAAGGAGGGCATGGAGCCCAGCCCCAGACCAATATCGATCCCGTATTGATCGCTTCCCATATCATTGTGGCTTTGCAACAAATTGTAAGCCGGTCGGCCAATCCGATGATTCCCACCGTACTGTCCTTTGGCAAAGTAATAGCCGATGGAGCCACCAATATCATACCTCCTCTGATAACCCTCGATGGAACCTTCCGCACCCTGGACGAAGAATGGAGAGGTAAGGCGCATATAAAAATGAAAGAAATGGCCGAAGGGATTGCCGCCAGTATGGGAGGAGGTTGTGAATTTACTATCGTCCGCGGTTATCCATTCCTGATCAACGAAGAAAAACTCACAGAGCAAATTCGTTCCCATGCAGAAGAATATATGGGCAAAGAAAATGTGCTCGATCAGGATATCTGGATGGCTTCAGAAGACTTTGCCTATTATTCCCAGGTTACGGATGCCTGCTTTTATTTGCTGGGTAGCGGAAACATTGAAAAACAAATAACCTCTTCCCTCCATACGCCTACATTCGATATCGACGAAACTGCCCTTGCCTTAAGCACGGGATTAATGGCTTACCTGGCCATTAAAAGATTGGGGAATTAACCATCCGAATGTTTTTATAGGCTTTACCACCCCTTTTGTCTCCCTAAAATTATTTGATTTAGGCGGAGATACTTCCTAATTTCGCACATTAATTAAATTCACTATGAGAAAACACCTATTGGCAATTACTCTTTTTGCACTCTCTCTTATTGTCACCCAATGTAAAAGCGGTTTGGTGACCATGTCCAACAGTTGTTATAAAGCTATAGATGAGGGGCAGACCCAGAACAAATCCGGTAATTATGCGGCTGCTCTGGATAATTTCAACATGGTCCTGCAAAAATGCGATGCCTACGATGCAAAGGAAAAGGGATTTGCAGGAAAGGCTGCCGCGTTGAACGGTATGGGGCAATACAGCGATGCCCTGGCTGCGGCCAATGAAGGATTGAAGATTAACAAAACAAGTATTGCCAATTTATTCGAGCGGGCGGGCGCTGAGTTAAAACTCGGCATGAGCGCAGAGGCAAAGGCTGATCTGAATACGATTACGGACCTTACGCAAAAGAATCAGAATGTAGCGCAAAGGGCAACCATTTATGCAAAAATGGCGGAGATCGATACGCGGAATCAAATGTATAACGAAGCGTTATCTAATATCCAACAGGCTATTAATTTAGACAATTCCAATCTTGATTTTTATATGCAGCGTGGAGATATTAATACGGTTGCCGGTAATTATCCGGAGGCTATCCGTAATTATGACGAGGCTATAACAAAAGGAAGAACGGATCTTTCACCCTGGAAATCTAAGGTGGCTACGCTGATAAAGATGAACCAACAAAAGTATGGTACGAATAGTGCGGACGTACTGGCGAAGAAAATGAACAGTTCGGAAAAACAAACCTTATGCAGCAGTATACGGGAAGCACAGGGCAAGGGTTTGAAGGATATGACTATCGATCTGACCCAGGCGGCCTTATGTAAATAACAGCCTGAAGTATACCTGTATTACCCTATGAAACAATAATAGACGCAAAAATGTTAACCTATAATAATCTCCTGAAAAACACTAAAAAAAGAAATATGATTTGGATTAAAAGAGGAATCTTCATACCGGTAATCATTGGCTTTATCCTGTCCGGCGTAACCGGCTGTAAAAGCATGAATAAAACACAGAAAGGAACGGCTATTGGCGCCGGTGCCGGTGCTGCTGCCGGAGCATTGATCGGAGGAGGGAAAAATTCTGTGCTGGGTGCGCTGATCGGTGCTGCTGTAGGTGGTGGCGCAGGTTACCTGATCGGCCACAAAATGGATAAGCAGGCTCAGGAGATCAAACAGGCGGTCCCGGATGCAAACGTGGAAAGAGTAGGGGAAGGGATCAATATGACCTTTAATTCAGGATTGTTATTCACCATTAATTCCAGCATGCTCAGCGAAGCCGCAAAGACAAGCCTGGAAAAGGTTGCTTCTGTATTCGTGAAATATCCGGAAACCAATCTCCTTATCGAAGGGCATACGGACGATACAGGATCTCCCTCCTTTAATATGGATCTCTCTAAAAAAAGGGCTTATGCCGTAAGTAGTTTTTTACAGACAAAAGGGGTAAGCACGGGTCGGATGGATATAAAATGGTATGGCGAAACACAGCCCAAATACCCAAATACAAGCGAAGCGAACCGTGTTCTCAACCGCAGGGTGGAAGTGGCTATTACCGCTAATGATCAGATGAAGGAGGATGCAAAGAAGGGCACCCTTCAGCCATAAACAGCCATAAACAAACCCCAATGGAAGTATCGGCTATCGCATAAAAAAATCAGGTCAAACGACCTGATTTTTTTATGCGATAGCATTCCAATCGATTAGTCTTTCAATTCTTTCAGACTTTCCCTGACCGCCCTGATCGTTTCATCGAGATCTTCTTTGGTTAGCGCGTTATTCAGAAACCAGCTTTCAAAGGCGGAAGGGGGCAAATAGACACCCCGCCTTAGCAAGGCATGAAAGAATTGTTTGAAACGCTCATTGTTGGCGGCGGAGGCCGAGGCAAAATCCGTAACTGGATATTCGCTGAAATGAACGCTGATCATGGAACCCAATTGATTGATCTGGTAGGGTAGACCCCAGGCCCGTAAAGTATCGTTCAATCCGTCGCGGAGATAAATCGTTTTTTCTTCCAGTTCTTTATAGACAGACGGATTCTCTTTTAGATGGGTAAGCAAGGTATAACCGGCGATCATGGCAATTGGATTTCCACTGAGGGTTCCGGCCTGGTATACATTACCCAATGGGGATATATGCTCCATAATCTCTTTTTTTCCGCCGAAAGCACCGACAGGCATACCACCCCCGATCACTTTACCATAGGTGAGCAGATCTGCGCGGATGCCTAGTCTTTCCTGTGCACCGCCAGGGGCAAGCCGGAATCCTGTCATCACTTCGTCCAGAACAAACACGATCCCTTCTATATCACAAATTGCCCGCAGGCCTTCCAGAAAGCCCGGAGCCGGAAGGATACAACCCATATTCCCGGCAACAGGTTCGACAATGATCGCAGCGATCTCTCCGGGATGTCCGTTAACGAGTTTTTTCACGGCACCCAGGTCATTATAAGCGGCCGTAAGCGTATCCTGTGCAACGCCCGGCGTAACCCCGGGTACGGTCTGAATATTAAAAGTGGCCAATCCGCTTCCGGCTTTTACCAGGAAAGGGTCGGCATGGCCATGATAGTGACCTTCGAATTTAATGATCTTATTGCGTCCTGTATAACCCCGTGCAAGACGAATGGCACTCATACAGGCTTCCGTCCCGCTGCTCACCATTCTGATCAGATCGACGTTTGGAGTCATACTGCGGATAAGTTCCGCCATTTCAACTTCCAGTTCCGTAGGAGCTCCGTAGGAAGTGGAGTAACCCGCGTAATCCCGGATGGCTTTTACACCGGGTTCCCAGGCGTGCCCAAGGATCATCGGTCCCCAGGAAGCGATATAATCGATATACCGGTTGCCATCGGCATCATAAAGGTAAGGGCCAAACGCTTTTTGGATAAAAATAGGAGTGCCCCCCACGCTTTTGAAGGCTCGTACAGGGGAATTAACACCGCCGGGAATGCTCTGCTGCGCCCTTTCGAATAATTGCTGACTCTTTTTGATGGAATAACTCATGGCTTTCGGTAAATATGAACCTCGTTTAATGAATTGGCAAAGATGGTGAATAAGGGTTTAATCTTTCAGATTCAGGCCGTCAATAATTTGGCGGCGTCCTTGGCAAAATAGGTGGCGATAAGGTCAGCCCCTGCTCTTTTAAAGGAAGTAAGCGTTTCAAGAATAGCTTTTTCTTCATTGATCCAGCCCATTTTCGCGGCAGCCTTGATCATGGCATATTCCCCGCTGATATTATAGACACTGACCGGTACCGTTACAGCATTTTTTATTTCCCGGACTATATCCAGGTAAGGAAGACCGGGTTTGACCATAACGATATCTGCTCCTTCCTCTACATCCATGATGGCCTCCTTGATGGCTTCCAGACGGTTGGCATAATCCATCTGGTAGGTTTTTTTATCGCCGAAGCCGGGTGCTGAATCAAGTGCATCCCGGAATGGACCATAGAAACAGGAGGCGTATTTTGCGCTATAGGCCATAATCCCGGTCCTGGTAAGATTATTTTCCTCCAGGGCCTGACGGATCGCGCCGATGCGGCCATCCATCATATCGCTCGGTGCAACCCAGTCGGCGCCGGCTTCTACGTGACTGATGCTCATTTTTACCAGGGCATCCACCGTGGGATCATTGACGATCTCTCCTTTATCTACGATACCATCATGGCCATAAGAGGAATAAGGATCGAGTGCAACATCGGTCATGACAACCATTTCCGGAACAGCTTCCTTAATCGCCCTGATACTTCTTTGCATAAGGCCATTGGGGTTCCAGGCTTCTTTTCCCGTATTATCCTTTAATTCGTCTTTGCATTTGATGAAGAGCAGAACGCATTTAATACCCAGGCTCCATAGTTCTTTTACTTCTATTACCGTGCCGTCGATGCTTCTCCGGTAATAGCCGGGCATGGAAGGGATCTCCAGCGTTATTCCCTTGCCTTCGTCGATAAAAAGAGGAACGATAAAATCATTCGGAGTCAGCACGGTCTCGGCAACCATGGAACGGATGGCTGGCGTTTGACGTAAGATGCGGTTGCGACGTTGGAGATACATATAAGATTATATAAGGTTTAAAGATTCTCGATTGTTATTCCCCTTTAGCTGTTTTTATAACTCCCCCTTCAGGCAACCGAGAGAATCGAAGGTAATCGAGCAAAGCGACCATAGAAGCCTTGCGAAGATTACGAGCGGAGCTCAGCAAGTTCTGAACAGTGTTCAGAACGAAGCTCTGGGGGGTACCCAATCTCTCGGATGCAGACAGGCATCCAACAGTTCGGCTTCCGGCGACCCTTCGGCCGGTTGATGATTATAACTCCATCTGGCCCGGGGAGGAAGGCTCATCAGGATGCTTTCCGTCCTTCCATTTGTTTTAAGACCGAACAGGGTTCCCCGATCATGGACCAGGTTAAACTCCACATAACGGCCTCTTCTTATTTCCTGCCATTCCGTCTCCCGCTCTCCAAAAGAAAGATCCTTTCTTTTCCCGACAATGGGCAGATAGGCCGTGAGGAAAGCATTGGCGTTGACTTGTTGAAAGTAAAGTAATTTTTCTGCTTCCTCTTCATCTGCCGGGCGAAGATGATCATAAAAGACACCGCCGATACCCCGCATTTCGTCACCCCTGTGCGTGTTGACAAAATAGGCGTCGCAGGTTTTTTTGTAGAGTGGATATTTTTCTTCTCCGAATTGATCCAGGGCGTTCTTAAAGGTTTGATGAAAATGCCGGGCATCCTCCTCAAAAAGATAATATGGAGTAAGATCTGAGCCACCTCCGAACCACCGGTCGATCACGTTACCATCTTTGTCATATACTTCAAAATAACGCCAGTTGGCATGAGTGGTCGGGACATAGGGATTTAACGGATGAAGTACCAGGGACAGTCCACCGGCAAACCATTTGTGTCCATCGATCTTTAATTGGGTGCGCATGGCATCGGTTACCTCTCCCCATACAACCGAAGTGTTGACACCCCCTTTCTCGAAAACATTTCCATTGGTTATTGTTTTGGTAACGCCACCTCCTCCGCCTTCCCTTTGCCATTCGTCTTTTGCAAAGACAGCTTTGCCATCCACGGATTCCAGGGCATAACAAATACGGTCCTGCAGTCCATAGATGAAGGTAATCCATGCTGTACGGAAAGTGTAGGTATGGGTCTTATAAAGCAATTTTGCAGGTTGATCCATAATGTTCATCCTATTTTGATTTACAAACTAAGGCAAAGGTATGAGCACGTTACTTCCTCTGGTAATTTTTAACCGTATCCACAAAGGCCCTGGCGTGATCCACCGGCACATTGGGCAGGATACCATGTCCCAGGTTCGCGATATGGGAATGCCCTTCAAACGCCTCCAACATGGTCTTTACTTCCTTCTCTATCACCGGTATGGGCGACAATAATTTAGCGGGGTCGAAATTTCCCTGCAAGGTGACCTTGGGCCCTGCCAGTTGTCTGGCCAGCTCCGGACGGATACACCAGTCGATCCCCAGTCCGTGTGCGCCGGTGGCGGCCATTCCTTCCAAAGAATGCCAGGCACCTTTCGCAAATACAATAGTAAGTACTTCGTCTTTGAGGGCAGTTACGATCTGCCGGATATAACGGAGGGAAAGCCATTCAAAATCATCCGGCCCGAGCAAACCGCCCCAGGAATCGAAAATTTGTACGACATCCGCCCCGGCCTTTGCCTGTCCTTTGAGGTAAGCAATAGTCGTATCGGTGATCATTTGTAATAAAAGGTGGGCGGTTTCCGGTTGGGTATAACAAAACTCCTTTGCCTCATCGAAGGTCTTCGAACCCTTGCCTTGGACCATATAACATAAAAGGGTCCAGGGCGCTCCGGCAAAACCGATCAGGGGTACGCGGCCATCCAATGTCTTTTTGGTCAGGCGAAGCGCATCGAAAACATATCCCAGCTTTTCTTCCACATCCGGCAGGATCAGTCGGTCGAGGTCTTTAGGCTGTTTGACCGGGTCAGGTAAAAAAGGGCCTTTGCCTTCTACCATTTGCACTTCAAGGCCCATAGCCTGGGGAACGACCAGTATATCGGAAAAGATGATCGCTGCGTCTACTCCTACCTGTTCTATAGGCTGAATAGTGATTTCCGTGGCTAATTCCGGAGTCTGGCAGCGTTCGAAGAACGAATACTTTTCGCGCAGCTTAATATAATCCGGCAGATAACGCCCGGCCTGACGCATCATCCAAACAGGCGGCCTTTCCGTCGTTTCTCCCCGTAAAGTCCTTAATAACAGATCGTTCTTCAGTGTGCTCATAGCTTATTTCGTATATATATTATCGTTACTATTTGTCTTTTTCCGCCCCCCCTTCAGGGGGCCGGGGGGTATAATGATCGATTACCTGCCGGATCAACGCCTCCTTTTCAGGTGATGCGCTGATGATCGTTTGATTCGTGTTATAGGACCGGATAGCCTCGGCCGTAGTTTGCCCGATGGCGAACAACAGGGTAGTCGCTGGTATCGCATTTGCCGAAAAAAAACTATGTACGGCGCTGGGACTAAAAAAAACGATCCCGTCATAGTTACTGTCCAGCCTTTGCGGGGTTCGGATTGTCTTATACACTACCAGTTCATGGACCGTAATCGATTCCTGCCGGAGTTTTTCCGGCAATTCATCCCTTCTCTGATCGCCACAGAAAAAAAAGATCTCCTTGCCGGTTTGGTCTTTTAAACTGGTAATGATCGTATCGGCCAGTGACCTGGCAGAATCGGCAGTTCCAGCGATCCGGTCTTCACCGAAATAATTTCGGACCAGTTGCTGCGTCGCATGACCGATGCAAAAGATTTTCCAGGGTATCGAAGTCATTTCACTGGTCTTAACGGAAGCCTGCAGTCCAAGCTGCCGGGTTATCGCTTCCACCGCATTCATACTGGTGAATACGGCAAGCAGCGGCTGGCAGGAAAGCTCCCTGATCCTTTGGGTCAGGGCGGAATCATGAAGAGGCTCGGTTTCGATAAAGGACAGGATATCCAGGACTATTCCTGCCTGCGCTGCCCCTGCAGTAATAAGGTCATCCAATGGCCTTGTCGATAATATGCGAATTTTATTTTTCTGCATGACGTATACTGTCTGCTATTTCATTTCCACCTTTTTCAAGCAGCTCTTCAGCAGCCGATCTTCCCAGGTCCGCTATTATGTCAAGGGGGAGTATTTTTTCCACCTCCACTTTCCGGCTTCCATCCAGGGAGAGGATCTGCCCTCTGAAAAAGATCTCCCCTTCCTCTAATTCCGCCAGGGCACTGATAGGAGTAGTACAGCCTCCCATCAACGTCCGTAAAAAATCCCTTTCGATCTTGGTACAAAGCGCTGTATCGGGATCGTTCAAAAGACGGCAGGCTTCATCGGTTGAGTCATCTTCTTCCCGGCAAACGACCATGATAGCGCCCTGGGCAGGAGCGGGCAGCATCCAGTCCAGGATAATGCTTTTTTCAGGGCGCAGATGTATTCGTTCCAGACCGGCCTGGGCAAAGATCGCTCCATCCCAGTTTTCCGAATCCAGTTTTTTGAGACGGGTATTGACATTTCCCCGTAGATTATGCATTTGGTGAAGAGGAAATTTATGAAGCCATTGTGCTTTGCGGCGAACGCTGCTGGTTGCGATATGGGCGACGACCTCTTTTTGACGGAGGAAACCGGGTTCGGTTTTATAAACAAGCAGATCGGAGACCGGACCCCTCTTCAGCACAGCAGCTTGTTTCAGACCACGGGGCAATTGGGTAGGGACATCTTTCATGGAATGAACGGCGATATCGATGGTGTGGTTCAGGAGTGCGTTGTCCAGGCTTCGGGTAAAAATTCCCTGCACCCCCATTTCATACAAAGGTGTTTGCAGATCCAGATCGCCTTCACTTTTTATCCTGACCAGCTCCGAATTTATTCCATGGCTTTCCAGTTGCTCTTTTACCTGCGTAGCCTGCCAGACAGCCAGCTGGCTTTCTCTTGTCCCTATCCGGATCGGTTTTTCCATGTAATAGTAATACTTAGTTTGTTCCAGTGGCAATATACTCATTGATTGCCTCTATGTACTGGCAGCCACCCTGATTATGCTGGCGCATTTTGGTAGCCATTCCGTTTATTACCCGTTGGATGTGTTCATCCGAATTGCTTTTGGATGGGAAAGGCTCGCCGGATAGCCGGCTATAAAGGGGACATGAATGTAATTCTTTTAATTTTGTTTTAGCAGCCTTTAACACCGGGACGTGTTTGCGCATTTCATGCCATTCCATAAATTCGATGGTATGACTGTCAATGATTCCCCGGGCTTTTGGAACCTCTCTTTCTCTTTTTTGCAGGGTTTCGTCTTTCAGTTTGGAGAGTTCATCCACATTTACCAGTGTGATATTGGATAATTCACCGGCAGATTTTTCCACATTACAGGGGATTGACAAATCGATGATGAGTTTAACTCCTTTGTTTTCCAGATGCTTATGTAACAGGGTGGGCTGCTCTGCATTTGTAGCGACCAGGATAATATCGGCTGCTGCCGCATGGGTAGCCAATTGGTCCAGAGGCGCATAAGAAATGCCCATTTCATCCGCAAGGCTGATCGCTTTTTCTTCCGAACGGTTGATCAGTGTGATCTCCCTGGTATTCAGATAATCCACCAAATTCCTGCAGGTATTGCGTCCGATCTTACCGGTCCCGATCAGCAGGATCTTTTTCCCGGTGATATCTTTTATTTTTTCTTTAATGAATTGAATGGCGGCAAAAGAGACCGAAACAGTACCGCCGCTTAGTGCAGTCTGGTTCTTGATCGACTTGGAGGATTGTAACACACAATTTGCCAGTCTTTCGGTAAATGGCCCGATGAAATTACGTTCCCGGGCAAAATTCACGGCCTGTTTGAGCTGACCTACGATCTCGTAATCGCCAAGGATCTGGGAATCCAGACCCGCTGCCACCTGAAAAAGATGTTCGATGGCGGCAGGGCCATTTTTAATATAGGCTAATTCAGTAAATGTTTCGGCATTTCCCGTTGTTTGGGTGCAAAGCAGATCTATTAGTTGAGAGGCATGTTCGGCCCAGCCATAGATCTCGGTCCTGTTACAGGTAGAAACGATAAATAATTCGTTCAGATGATAAGAAGGAGCAAGGGTAAGCAGTTTTTCATATTGCTCGGTACTGATGGCAAATTGCCCCCTGATAGCTGCGTCGGTTTTCTTATAATTGATGCCTGCAATGAAAAATCCTGATATGTCAGAAGCCTTATTCACCATTATTCGCCATTAGTTAGACTGCTTGTGGAATAGTTACGCAAAAGTACTTGTCAGAGTTTCTATTACATACATCTTTCTGTCATTAGACTGTCATTTATGAGGTTGACTATTATCATACATGGTCCTAACCTGACTCCTGGCCGGAAAATCCATTTTTCAGGATCTTCGTCAGCCTTAAAAAAACCATTTCAGGCTAAAACCCGTTTGTTGCAATAATGTGACAATTATCTGAATTTTTCGGGTGGCCATGGGCTATCTTTGCAAATTATTTTTCTATGGCACAATCAGGCAAAAGGGCGATCCTGCTAATGAACCTGGGATCACCGGATTCCACTTCCACCCCGGACGTGAGAAGGTATTTGATGGAATTTCTGATGGATGGCAGGGTCATTGATTACCCTTATCTTTTTCGTAAAATATTAGTCGGAGGTCTTATCGTTCCTTTTAGGGCCGCCAAATCTGCCGAGGCCTATCAGACCATCTGGACGAAAGAGGGCTCTCCGCTGGTGGTACTGACCCGCCAACTACAAGAGGCATTACAGAAGCAAGTAACGGAACCGGTAGAAATTGCCATGCGTTATGGTAATCCTTCCATGGAAGAAGCCTATGAACGACTGGTAAAAAAAATGCCGGATCTTGAGGAAATCCTTGCCATTCCGCTTTACCCTCATTATGCCATGGCTTCTTTTGAGACGGCGGTTGAACATGCCAAAGAAATACACCGTCGTAAAAAGTATTCCTTCCGCTTGAATTTTATTAACCCTTTTTATAAGGAACCGGCTTATCTGAAAGCATTGAGCGAACGCATCAGACCCTACCTGGCACAGCCATACGATCATATTTTGTTTAGTTATCATGGGGTGCCTGCCCGTCATATTAAAAAAAGCGATGTGACTGGAAATCATTGCCTGCAATCGGCCGGATGTTGCGAACAGGCATCACCGGCACATGACCATTGTTACCGGCACCAGTGTTTTACCACGACTAAGGAAATCGTTCGTATGCTAAATATCCCTGCGGACAAATACAGTAATTCCTTTCAGTCGCGGTTGGGTAAAGGCTGGCTGGAACCCTTTACGGATATCCGTTTGGAGGAAATGCCAGAGGAAGGGATAAAAAAATTACTGATCCTTTGCCCCGCTTTTGTCAGTGATTGCCTGGAGACCCTCGAGGAGATCGCCATGCGTGGAAAAGAAACCTTTATGCAGGCAGGGGGGGAGGAATATACCATGATCCCCTGTCTGAATACGGATCCGCTCTGGGTGGAGGCTCTTGCCGGGTGGATAAAAGCCTGATCCAAGTCCGAATACCATTTTCATGTATAACTATATCAAGGCCCTTCACATTGTCTTCGTCATAACCTGGTTCAGCGGGTTATTCTATATTGTCCGTCTTTTTATTTATAATGCAGAAGCTGCGGAAAAGCCGGAACCGGAGAGAACCATTCTTCAAAACCAGTTTGCCGTGATGATTCCCAGGCTTTGGTGGGGGATCACCTGGCCCTCTGCCATATTAACCCTGATTTTTGGTCCGTGGATGCTGATCCTGATGGGCAGTATTCCTGTATGGCTTTGGATCAAACTCTGTTTTGTACTGGGTCTGTATATTTATCACCTTTCCCTGCATTATATCTTCCGTCAGCAAATGAAAGGGGTATTCCGGTATTCCTCCCAGCAATTACGGATCTGGAACGAGGTGGCCACTATTTTTTTAGTGGCGATCGTAATGCTGGCAACCGTAAAAGAAGGGATGAGCTGGGCTTGGGGATTGCTGGGCCTCTTCCTTTTTGTGATCCTGTTAATGAGTGCCATAAAGATCTACAAGGCCCTAAGGAAAAAATGAGGGTATAAAGAGTTAACCGGGGCCGTAAAATTTTAAAAATGGAAAACCCTCCCGACTAGTAAGGTCGGGAGGGTTTTTTATCCGGGGTAAAAAAGGTGGTTTTTAGGAACTGGAATGTTGGATGATCTTTCAGGAATTGCGATGAACGGGCCTGGTGTTTGCTTGACGATCGGGTTCTTCTAAAGGTAATATCAGAGATTAAAAACGGGAAGGTTACGGATCTTCAACGAATATCTTAACGAATAACTCAAGGAATAAGGAACGAATTGCTCAACGAATAAGGGAAATGAGAAATAAGGGGCTAGCGGCAGGAGGGTAAGTTAAAAGTAAGGGGAGTAGGAATACCCCCCTTTTTAACCCCTAAACCCTAAACCGTAGAAAAACTTAATTTTTTCTTATATGAAAAAGGCGTGTTGGCGCCTTTTGGATAATCATCTTTTCTGAAGAGTAATTAACCACAAATTATGCCAAAGCTAAATATTGTGGATAACTACTAACCTGAACCTATTCGTAAAAAGATGTTCAAGGAGCTTTTAGCAAAGCTTTAACAAGTTAAGATTTTTCTTCATGGATAGTTTGATTTTTTTTAAAATTATTCAGGTAACGGTACCTGTTAACGGTTAAAGGTTACGGTTACAGGATTTTGAGGCTTTTAGGGTCCGGCCCTTGACCTTATTACTGTTCTCAGAAATTCCCCGTAACTTTGCAGCCCTTTTCCACCTTCGATTTTATCCGGAAAACACGGATTTTCGGATGCAAACTTTTTTATTATCAGCTATGTCGAATAAGTACAAGGAATATCAGCAATTGAACCTCCCTGCTATAAGCCAGGAAATACTGGCCAAATGGGAGAGCGGCCGTGCTTTTGAAAAGAGTGTTGAATTACGGGAAGGTGCAGAGCCTTTTGTGTTTTATGAAGGACCTCCCAGTGCCAATGGAATGCCTGGTATTCACCATGTGATCAGTCGTACCCTTAAGGACCTGGTATGTCGGTATAAGACGATGAAAGGGTTCCAGGTCAAACGAAAAGGCGGTTGGGATACCCATGGCCTTCCGGTAGAATTGGGTGTTGAAAAAATGCTGGGGATCACCAAGGAAGATATTGGCAGGAAGATCTCGGTAGCCGACTATAATGAAGCTTGCCGGCGCGAGGTTTTGAAATATAAAGATAAATGGGACGATCTGACCCGTAAAATGGGCTATTGGGTGGATCTGAAGGATCCTTATATCACCTTTGACAATAAATATATTGAAACCCTCTGGTGGATTTTGGGACAGTTATATAAAAAGGGGTTATTGTATGAAAGTGTAAGCATACAGCCTTATTCCCCGGCTGCAGGGACCGGGTTGAGTTCGCATGAATTAAATCAGCCGGGTACCTACAAGGATGTAAAAGACACCTCTGCAGTAGCGATGTTCAGGGCTGTCCTTACTGAACACAGCGAATTCCTCTTTAAAGAGGCTGCAGGCGGGGAAGTTTTTTTTATAGCCTGGACGACCACCCCCTGGACCCTGCCCTCCAATCTGGGTCTGACGGTAGGGCCGAATATCGATTATGTATTGGTAAAAACATTCAATCCTTATACGCATTTACCTGTCAATGTAGTGTTAGCCAAGGCTTTACTGGGAAAATATTTCAAACCCGAAGGAGAGAACGGAGATTTTGGGGGGTATAAAGAAGGGGATAAGGTACTACCCTGGCAGGTCCTTTCTTCCTTTAAGGGGGAACAAATTGTAGATTGCCGGTATGAACAGCTTTTGCCTTATGAGGCAAATAACAAAGAAGTATCGGGCGGAGACCCCTTCCGGTTAATTCCCGGCGATTTTGTGACTACCGAGGATGGTACGGGGATCGTACATACGGCTCCTGCCTTTGGCGCGGATGACTTCAGGGTTGGGAAAAAATTTAATATCGGTATCCTGGTGATGGTAGACAAACAGGGTAAATTCATAGAAGGATTGGGAGAATTCAGCAATCGCTATGTTAAAAATTACAAGGACGACCCGAATTATGTGGATGTAAATGTGGACATCTGCGTAAAATTGAAAAAAGAGAACCGGGCCTTCAAGATTGAAAAATACGAGCATAACTATCCGCATTGCTGGAGAACGGACAAACCCATCCTGTATTATCCTCTTGATGCCTGGTTCATCAGGACGACAGCCCTGAAGGATAGGATGGTGGAATTGAACAAGACGATCAACTGGAAACCGAAGTCCACCGGAGAAGGGCGTTTTGGCAACTGGCTGGAGAATATGGTGGATTGGAACCTGAGCCGAAGCCGTTTCTGGGGAACACCGCTTCCCGTGTGGCGTACTGAACTTACGGAAGAAGAAGAGAAAGCAGGAGCTGCCAGGGAAGAAATATGTATAAGTTCGATCGCACAGCTGAAAACTGAACTGGAAAGATCATTTGCTGCCGGCATCATGAAACCACAGGCAGGTGAGAGCACCGCCATAACCATTGACAAACTTACGTCCGATCTGCACAAACCCTATGTGGATACGATCATTTTGGTTGCTCCTTCCGGCAAACCGATGCAAAGGATCCCTGATCTGATCGATGTCTGGTTCGATTCAGGGGCAATGCCCTATGCCCAATGGCATTTTCCTTTTGAAAACAAGGAAATTTTCGCCAGAAATTATCCGGCTGATTTTATAGCTGAAGGGGTCGATCAGACCCGGGGATGGTTCTATACCCTTCATGCCTTAGGCGCTTTACTGAAAGAATCCGTTCATGAGACCCTGAAAGAAGCAGGGATCGGAGGAACGGCCGCCGATCTGGACAGAAAGTATCCCGGAATAGCCTATAAGACTGTCGTATCCAATGGGTTAGTGCTGGATAAGAGCGGTAATAAAATGAGCAAACGTTTGGGTAATGTGGTCGATCCCTTCCAGACGATCGGAGATTTCGGGGCTGATGCTACAAGGTGGTACCTGATCACCAATGCCTCCCCCTGGGAAAGCATGAAATTCGATATCGACGGGATCAAAGAAGCGCAACGGAAATTCTTCGGTACTTTATACAATACCTACCAGTTCTTTGCCTTATATGCCAACGTAGATGGTTTTGTTTTCCGGGAAGCCGCCATTCCACTTGAACAACGGCCGGAAATAGACCGGTGGATCCTTTCTTCTCTCAACACCCTGATCGTCAAGGTGACCGACAGTATGGATGATTACGAACCTACTATGGCCGGAAGACTGATCGAAGACTTTGTCGATGAACAGCTAAGTAACTGGTATGTAAGATTATGTCGTCGCCGGTTCTGGAAAGGAGAATATGAACATGATAAAATTTGTGCGTACCAGACCCTTTATGAATGTTTGGAAACGGTCAGCCGGTTAATGGCGCCGGTTTCCCCTTTCTTTGCGGATTGGTTATTCAGTAACCTGGAAGAAGTGACGGGGCGCATCGATGCTGAATCCGTACACCATGCCCGTTTCCCTGAGGCCGATAAGGCAGTGATCGACAGCCTGCTGGAAGAAAGGATGGAAATGGCCCAAAATGCCTCCTCCCTGGTTCTTTCCTTGCGCAAAAAGGTAAATATCAAAGTCCGTCAACCCTTGCAAAAGATCCTGATCCCCGTTTTGGACCCGGGTATGAGACAGCAATTGGAAAAAGTGGAAGACCTGTTAAAGGCGGAAGTGAACATTAAAGAGGTTCAATACCTTTCCGGAACGGATGGTTTTATTAAAAAGAAGATAAAGCCAAACTTTGTGGCGCTGGGCAAAAAATTGGGGGCCAGGATGAAGTCGGTGAGCACCGCTTTGGCTGCTTTTTCACAGGAAGATATATCCAAATTGGAAAAAGAGGGCAATTATACTTTGTTAATTGATAGCGAACCGTTAATATTACAAATTAATGAAGTAGAGATAGCCAGTGAAGACATTCCTGGCTGGGTGGTGGCTGGTAAAGACACTCTCACGGTAGCCCTTGACGTAACGGTAACCCCGGAACTGGCCCAGGAAGGCAATGCCCGCGAATTTATCAATCGTATACAGAGAATCCGTAAAGATAGTGGCTATGAATTGACAGACAGGATATTAGTAAAAGTAGCCCCCTCTCCAACCCTAAAAGAATCCCTGACCCTGTACAACGATTATATTTGCACGGAAATTTTGGCAGATTCCTTAGAATTGGTATCGGAACTAGCTAATGGCACTGAAATTGAAGTGAATGATATCCTTTTAAAAGTGTTTGTTACTAAAAAAGCCTAATCGTATGGCAACCAAGAAGAAAGCGGCAAAGCCCGCTAAGAAACCTACTAATGTCAAGAAAATAGTTCCTGCTAAGAAGGTAGCGCCCAAGCCTGCCTCCCCGTCAGGAAGTAAGGCGGGTAAGCCCTCTGTCGGGCAAACGGCTAAAAGTATAGCCAAACCGGTAGTTGCTGTTGTCAAAAAGGTTGCCCATCCGGCCCCGGTCGCTAAAAAGGCTGCTGTTGCCATTGCGCCGGCCAAAAAGCCCGCTGCAGCTGCATTCAAACCTGTTGTAAAATCACCCGCTTCCCATGCTACAGTGGCTGCTGCCGCCAAACCGGCTGCTCACACGGTAGCATCCCATGTGTCGCATACGGTCCCCGGTAAACCACCGGTGATCAAAGAAACACCCAAAAAACCCTTAGTGAAAACACCTGAAAAGCCCCTGGCAAAAGCACCTGAGAAACCGCTGGCGAAACCACCGGAAAAGAAAGAGGAACCCAAACCGGTTCCGACGCCCCCTGTGGCCCTTAAACAAGAACCCAAGAAAATTGTTACTCCTCCTAAACCCACAAAAGTTGTTATTCCGGAAATGAAAACAAAAACTGTTAGAAAATATGAACCGGAATTCACTAAATCCGTTTTAGATACCCTTCAAGAAGGACAAACAGGACCCACTATGAGATATAGCGATTCAGAACTTGGAGAATTCAGAGAGCTGATCAACCGAAAATTGGATGCGGCAAAAAAAGAGCTGACTTATTTGCAGGGATTGATTACGCGTAAGGACGAAATGGGAGGGGATAATGATGATGCCCGGTACATGACCATGGAAGACGGAAGTATGAGCATGGAAAGGGAGCAGCTGAGCCAGATGGCAAGCCGCCAGATCACCTTTATCGATCACCTCGAAAAGGCAATTATGCGCATTGAAAATAAGACCTACGGTATATGCCGGGTAACCGGAAAACTGATCGATAAAGCGAGATTAAGGGCTGTGCCACATGCCACCCTTAGCATCGAGGCCAAACAGATGATGAACAAATAAAAGTCAGGTCTTCAGCCGGATAGACAGCGCTCACTTAGTAAGCGCGGCAAGGTTATTTTAAGCATAGCCTTGCCGCGCCAAGCTGCTTATGTTCGTATATTACCGTATTACTCCTCCAGACCCGGGCTTTTGCATTCCCGCTATCTTACCAGCAAAATGGTCCCTTTATCCAGCACCTTATTTTTACCCTCCATGCCTTCTATAAAATACACATAAGTTCCCGCTTCCTGCGGCTGGCCGTTAAAACGTCCGTCCCATCCCTGATTACTATCGGAAGTGGAAAAGACTTTATTCCCCCACCTGTCGAATATGACGAAATGTTGGAGGCTGAGATAGGTATTGGCCGGTATCCGGAAAAGATCGTTCCTTCCATCTCCGTTCGGGGTAAAGGCATTGGGCATTTGCAATTTTCGTAAGATCTTAATGATCGCCTTTTGATAGACCTTGCAGTCTTCGGAAGTGGTTACCTTAAGTGTGAATTCCGAATTTGCGGTTAGCGCCACGGTTGTTGGCGATAGGGTCATAGGATTGATCAACCCTGCGACCGGTGTCCATTCGTACGTATCGTAAAGGCCCTTTATGGAAGCCCGAAGCGTAACGACTCCCATATAGAACACGGAACTGTCTGCCGGATCGATGACAACGGCAGGAACAGGTTTCACGGTCATGGCTATCGTATTCGATAGTACGGGAGTTGTTGAGCAACCAGATGTATAAGCAATAAGGGAACAATAAACCTGGTCGTTATCGGACAGACTGTTATTGGAATAGGTGGGACTGCTGCTGCCCGTGACATGACCATTCAACACCCATTGATAAGTAACGGGTGGCCCTGCGTTTTGGAAACTGGCTGTAAAGGTAACGGGCGTGCCGGGACAGATACCGTTACCGGAAGCTACAATGCCCAGGGATGGGGGAGGTTCGGCGCTTACTGCAACGGCAATACTATTCGAACTGGCGGTGGGGCTGGTCGCACAGGTATAGGAAGGGTCTACGCTCAGGATACAGTCCACCAGGTCTCCATTAACCGGGAAAAGGAAGGTAAATACCGGGTTGTTTGTACCCGTTGGTATACCATTTAATCTCCATTGATAGGAAGGCGCAGGGCCGCCATTTACCGGTACTGCAGTAAAAACTACAGGACTTCCATTACAGGCAACCTCAGGGCTGCCTGTAATGGTAAGGGAAGTCGGGCCGGAAGGCGTACTCTTAATGGTGACCGTATTGCTGACAACGGATTCGGTCCCCGAACAGCCGGTGGCCGAGAGCGTGCAGGCGATCAGATCCCCATCCTTTAAATTTCCGCCAACAAAACTGCTGCTGTTCGTTCCGACAGGCTGACCATTCAGCGTCCATTGGTAGGCGGGGTTAGCCCCGCCACTGGTGATCAGGGCGGAGAAGGTGATCGGCGTATTTCCGCAGATATTGTTGTCAGAGGCGGATACGGTGATCGTTGCTACAGATACAGGCGGGGCAGTTTGGTTAGCGCCTATCCTTCGGATACGGTTATTATAGTTGTCTGCGATCAGAAGATTTCCGGCACCGTCCATACAAATGGCTTCGGGATAATAAAGAAGGGCATTCACGGCAAGACCCCCATCCCCGCCAAATCCGGAAGTCCCGGTTCCTGCGATAGTGGTAATGATACCGGTAGCGGCATCGACTTTCCGGATCCTGCCATCATCGTACTCAGCAATAAAAATATTCCCCTTTGCATCCAGGCACAGACCAAAAGGGCCGAACAGAGAAGCATTGATGGCGGGCCCTCCGTCGCCGCTGTAGGCGTAGGCTCCGTTTCCTGCTACTGTTGTGATTATACCGGTAATGGCATCGATTTTCCGGATCCTGGACGTAACGCCGCCATAGAGCTCGGAAAAATAAAGGTTGCCGCCGCCATCCAGGGCAAGATTTTCCGGATATGCGGTCGTTGCAGCCGTCGAAGGACCGCCATCCCCGCTGAAACTGGGGGAACCATTCCCCGCAATCGTAGTGATAATGCCGGTTGAAGCGGTCACTTTGCGGATGCGGTTATTGTACGTATCGGCTATATAGAAGTTCCCTTGCACATCGGCGATGACGCCAAATGGCGTATTCAGATTTGCAAGGATCGCAGGTCCTCCATCTCCTCCATAGCCCTTTATGCCGTTACCGGCAACAGTCGCAATGATATTGGTCGCCGCGTCTATCTTCCGGATACGGTGGCCACCGTATTCGGCAACATATACATTTGCGGCGCCGTCCAGGCAAACAGAAATGGGAAATTGCATAAGCGCAGCCGTGCCCGGTCCACCGTCACCTCCGTATCCCCAATTGGTCGACCCGGCCAGCGTGGTGATGATTCCTGTAGTGGCATCCACTTTGCGTATGGCATTCCCGCAGGTCAGGTAAAAATTGCCTTTTACATCGACACATATGCCTGCTGTAGAGGGTGTCCCCGCACAAATTGCAGGGCCTCCGTCACCGGTGGAGCCATTATAGCCGTTTCCGGCGATTGTGGTAATGTATTGGGCGGAAGAAGAAATGCCAAACAACGATAAAAGGAGAACCAATGAAATACGGAGAATATTCATGAGAAGGTTTCGGGACTTAAAGCTAATTATCTTTTGTTTACCTTACAATGCAATATGAAAAAATCCGGTAAAGGGCAGTCGAAAATCAAAAAATACCTTCGTTTACTGGGACCCGGCATCGTAACAGGAGCAAGCGATGACGATCCCTCCGGAATTGCCACTTATACCCAGGCGGGAGCTGCTTTCGGACTGGCTACGCTCTGGACCGCGCTGCTTACTTTTCCTTTGATGGCTTCAGTACAGGAGATGTGCGCAAGGATCGGGATGGTCACCCGGGAAGGGCTGACAGGCACTTTGAAAAAACATTATCCCCGGCAGATCCTGTACCTGATGATCCTTTTCAGTTTTCCGGCCATTACCCTTAATATCGGGGCGGATATCCAGGGAATGGGAGCCGTGGCTCATATGCTGATCCCTGCGGTGCCTGCTTTTGCCTTTGGAATCGGTTTTACGGCGATCCTTATCTTTTGCATTATCCGGTTCTCCTATCAGAAAATGGCAAGGATTCTAAAATGGCTTTGTCTTTCCCTCCTGCTGTATCTGGTCGTCCCCTTTTTGGTAAAAGCCGATTGGGGGGCCGTTATAAAAAACACGTTTATTCCTACGATTCACATAGACCGTTCCTTTTTTGAAATACTGGTGGCTATACTCGGTACCACGATTTCCCCCTATCTGTTCTTCTGGCAGGCAACGATGGAGGTGGAAGATCTTGCCCATAATCCTAAAAAGGTCATCGTCAACAAAAGGATTATTAATGATATGCGGACGGATGTGAATTCAGGGATGCTGTTCTCCAATATGGTCATGTATTTTATCATCCTTACCGCCGGAGTTGTTTTATACAATGCGGGTATCCGGCAGATCGATACGGTCGATCAGGCGGCAAAAGCGCTGGAGCCCCTGACGGGCAAACTGACCTACATCCTGTTCGCTCTCGGTGTGGTCGGCACCGGCTTCCTGGCCATTCCCGTACTCGCCGGATCTTTATCTTATATCATGGCCGAAACCTTCAATTGGCAAAGCGGACTGGATAAAAAATTCAATGAGGCGAAAGGGTTTTATATTACCATCATTACATCCCTGCTCATTGGGTTGTCCCTGGACTCCCTGGGTATCAGCCCGATAAAAGCGTTGATCTATACCGCGATCCTCTATGGCCTGACAGCGCCGGTGATGATTGCGATCATCCTTCATATCTGTAATAATAAAAAAATAATGGGAACCTTTGTCAATGGCAAACGATCAAATATTCTGGGAGGGCTGGCGCTTCTGCTAATGACCACGGCCGGGATCGCACTGGTATGGTTTACATTCAAAAAATAGGAATTATTTCACCTCCTGTATATCGACCAGTCGTTTGTAGAATCCATTCAGACCGAGCAGTTCGTCATGGGTGCCTCTTTCAACGATCTGGCCCTTCTGCAGCACGACGATCTCATCGGCATGCCGGATGGTGCTGAGACGATGGGCGATAACGATACTGGTACGATGCTGCATCATTTTATTGATAGCGTCCTGGACCAGGCGTTCGCTTTCGGTATCCAGGGAAGAGGTGGCTTCGTCAAGGATCAGGATGGGTGGGTTTTTCAGCAAGGCGCGGGCGATAGTAAGCCGCTGTCTTTCTCCGCCGCTGAGTTTATTTCCCCGGTCTCCTATATTGGTTTGATACCCGTCCTCTTTCTGCATGATGAATTGATGGGCATTGGCTATCTGGGCCGCATGTACGATCTCCTCATGGGTCGCTTCGGGTTTGCCCAGTGCGATATTGGCGGCAATGGTATCGTTGAAGAGAATGGGCTCTTGGGTCACTATACTCATTTGTTCTCTGACTGACTTCAGAGAATATTCCTTGATATTGATCCCGTCAATGAGCAACTCGCCGCTGCTGACATCGTGGAACCTGGGAACGAGGTCCGCGAGGGTGGATTTGCCGGCGCCCGAAGAACCCACAAGGGCGATCGTCTTTCCTTTGCCGACCACCAGGTTGATATTGTCCAGGATGGAAGCGTCTTCATAGAAGAACTTCACATTGCGGAATTCGATGGCGTCCTGGAAATTGTCCAGTTTCTTACCATTCGGGTCGTCCTGAATATTCACCGGCGCCTTCAGCAATTCTTCAACCCTTTCCATGGCGGCAGCGCCACGCTGAATATTAAAAAAAGAAGTAGCTAGATTCTTCGCCGGATTAAGCAGCAGGCCGAAAACCCCTATATATACGATCAGGTCGCCTCCGGGAAATCCCTTACCTCCGTGACCTGTGTTCTCCAGGACAAGTCTTCCCCCGAAATACAGGATCGTACTGAGGATCATGATTCCCAGCACTTCGGTGAGCGGTGAAGCGAGATCACGGCGGAAATTCATTTTATTGCGGATATGAAACAAATCGTCATTGATCTGCCTGAATTTTTTACCCAGCAAGGCTTCTGCACCGAATCCCTTAATGATACGGATCCCTCCCAGGGTTTCATCCAGCACTGACAAACTCTCTCCTAATTTAACGGAAGCATCCTGGGATTGGCGTTTCAGGGAACGGCTGATCCGGCCGATGACAAAACCGGTAATGGGAAGCAGGATAACCAGGAAAAGCGAAAGGGCCGGACTTAGATAGACCATATAGACCAGGTAACCAATAACGGTCAGGGGATCTTTGATCAGGCCTTCCAGCGTACTGACAACCGAAGATTCGATCTCATAAATATCGTTGGTCATACGTGATATAAGATCCCCTTTACGCCTTTCGGTGAAATAGCCTATCGGGAGGGCCAGTATCTTTTTGTAAACATCATTGCGAAGGAACGTGATCGTTGCGCTCCGGATAGGGGAGGAGATATAGCTCGACCAGTAGAGGAACAGATTCTTCAGGATGGTGGTAACGATGATAAAAATACATATGGCGCTAAGGGCCGCCATGGTTCCACGGGTCCTGATAATGTTTTCCAGGATACCTTTGACCGGCCCGATAGCATTGGTGGAGACCGAGGCTGCCTGCTGGGGGCCTTCATGCGGAAACAGGATATTCATGAAGGGACTGAGCATGCCCAGGGAAAGCAGGCCAAAGACAATGGACAATAAGGTAAAAACCAGGTATATCACTAATTTGATCCTGTATTTGGCCAGATATTTCAGGATCACAGAGAATTTCTTCATGTTTTTTGTATTGATGCCGGCCCTTGAATAACAAATAAATAAGCCGTAATTTTACACATGCAAAATTAGCGGTAATATCGTTAAGTTGCGGATAGATTGAATTGTTAAACAATATGGAAGAAGGAAAACGTCAGAAACAAGTAGGGGCCTTATTGCTGCAGGAATTGAATGGTATATTCCAGCGGCTTGGTCTGGGAATGATAGAAGGGGGACTGATTTCCCTGACAGGGGTCAAAATTACCCCGGACCTTCTGGAAGCAAGGGTTTACCTTAGTTTTTTCCAGGTGAAGGACCCGGCTGTGGCCATGAAGAAAATAGAGGACCGGAGCTGGGAGATCAAACGGGAGCTGGCTTCAAGGGTTAAGAATCAATTACGCCGTATACCCATATTGCATTATTACCCGGATGATACTATGGAGCATGCGTCCAAAATGGATGAAATATTCCGGAAACTCAATGAGGAGAAGCCCCCGGGAGAGCAGGGGCAATAGATTCCTTACCGTAAAAAAACCAGATCTTGACCTTTCTTTTTGCCTGGCGTTATTTTAAAGCAAAGAAATCTACCAATGCGATCAATATAATTGCCAGAGTAAGCATGGCGGCTATTGTAGTGGGTTCTGCATCGCTGATCCTGGTATTGAGTGTCTTCAATGGTTTTGAAGACCTGGTAAAATCCCTCTATACCAGTTTTTATCCCGATCTGAAAATTACCCCATCCTTAGGTAAGACCTTGATCCTTAACCCGCAGCAATTAAAGCAACTGGCAGGTTTACAAGGAGTCCGGGCCTGGTCGCTGGTCGCTGAAGACAAAGCGCTGCTTGAAAATGGCGAGAGGAAGGCCATCGCTTTTCTGAAAGGTGTGGATGAGCATTTTACAAGGGTCTCCGGTGTGGGCGAAAAAGTGATCAGGGGGAAATTTGAGTTGGGTAACTCCGATCATCCGCAAGCTGTACTGGGTTCCGGCATTGAATATGCTTTGGGGATACAGGCCGACCGGGCCATTCTTCCCATATCCGTATACCTGTTTAAAAAAAATTCCCCTGAATATACTGCCGATCCGCTCGCTTCCTTAAGCAATGAGAATATGGTCACCTCCGGCGTTTTTGTCATCCAGCAGGATTTCGACGACCATTACGTCATCACCAACCTTCCCTTTATCAAACGTATGCTGGGCATGAAGGCCGACGAATATGGAGGCATGGAACTGGCTGTTGATAATCCGCAGCAGTTGCCGTTGCTGAAAACTCAGGTCCAGCAGTTATTGGGGAAAGACTACCGGGTACAGACAAGGTATGAACAGAACCAGAGTCTTTATAATGTGATGGGAACGGAGAAATGGGTGATCTATATTGTACTTACCCTGATCCTGGTGGTAGCAGCCTTTAATATGGTGGGCGCCCTGACGATGCTTGTCTGGGAAAAACAAAAGGATATCCAGGTATTAAAAGCCCTTGGGGCATCCGACAGGACGATCAGGCGCATATTCCTCGGGGAGGGATTGTTACTGGCTCTTCTTGGAGGGGGAAGCGGAATTCTTTTAGCCGTTTTCGTTTGCTGGATGCAACTGCAATTTAAACTTGTCCCTTTGCAGGGCGGTTCTTTTCTGATCGATTATTATCCTGTTAAATTAGTGGCCACAGATTTTCTGCTTGTCTTTTCTACCATTTTGGTGGTAGCCCTGCTGGCCTCCTGGCTTCCGGCGAGAAAAGCCGCTGCCCAACCGATCGAGCTTCGCTCCCAGGGTTAATCTCCTATATTATTTCCAATAAAACGTAAACGTGAACCACGGGTTCACGGGGCCGGTAGGCCAATCATTAGATTTTAAAAGCGCCGGTGTACTTTTCCAGGTAACACGGGTGCTTTTAAAAGACCCCGGCGTATGGCCGGGGTCGGTATTAAAAAGGCATTAATTTTTTTGTTATTCTACAACCTTACGTGGTCGTTATTTTTAATAATCTCCCAGTGTTTCGGGAAGTTGGGCCAGGGCTTTTTTCAGTTGTTCGTCGTTAGGCGCAACACCGTGCCAATTGTGATCGTTTTCCATAAAATCGATTCCTTTACCCATGATCGTATGCATCATTATGCCGATGGGTTTGCCTTGTCCGACCAGACCCTTTGCCTTGTCAATAGTGGCCAGGACATCATCCATATCGTTCCCGTTCATCTCCAGGGTAGTCCATCCGAAGGCATCGAATTTTTGATGAATATTTCCCAGGTTCATAACGGATTTTGTGGTTCCGTCGATTTGCTGGCCATTCCAGTCTACCGTTGAAATCAGGTTATCTACTTTATGATGTGCTGCGAACATGATCGCTTCCCAGTTCTGTCCTTCATCGAGTTCTCCGTCTCCGTGCAGAGAGAAGACAATATTTTTATCGTTATTGAGTTTTTTAGAAAGTGCAGCACCGATCGCGACACTCATGCCTTGGCCAAGAGAGCCGCTGGCAATCCGGATTCCCGGAAGGTGTTCGTGAGTGGCGGGGTGACCCTGAAGGCGGGAATTGATCTTGCGGAAGGTAGCCAGTTCTTTGATGTCAAAATAGCCTGATCTGGCCAATGCGGAATAAAAAACAGGGGAAATATGGCCGTTGGAAAGGAAAAAAAGGTCTTCATTCTTACCGTCCATGCTGAATTGCGGATTATGCTGCATCACCTTAAAATAAAGAGCGGTAAGGAAGTCGGCGCATCCAAGGGATCCACCAGGGTGTCCGCTTGCGGCACCATGTACCATTCGTACGATATCTCTTCTAATCTGGGTTGCAATTGCTTTCAAATCAGCCATATAAAGTTTGGTTTAAAAATGTAGTCTGCAAATCTACTGGAATTTATTTATCATGAATAGTTTGATGCATTAAACTTTTGTATTAACTTTCCGTCCTATTTCTCCCTGACTAACCACTGATTGCATGGTAGATCAAAGGTTCTTAACATCAAAAACTGACCTCTTTAAACTTACCGCCGCATGACCCCGGGCCTGATATTTGCATAAGTTGGCTTTGTAATTAGTAGCATTTTGTTACATAATAGAAAAAGAGTTCCTATTTAAAGAATTCCTATTTTTGTCCACCATTCAAATTAAGGCTGATGTTTGATGTTTTACTGTCTATAGCTATTTCCTTTACGATCACCTTCTTAGCCATTCCAGCCATTATCAATGTGGCTGAAATGAAAAAGTTATATGATATGCCGGATGAACGCAAAATTCATCTGACTCCCATTACCCCACTTGGGGGATTGGGTATTTTTGCAGGTTTCGTATTTGGCTGCCTTCTTACCATTCCTTTCGGACAATCAACTGACCTTCAGTACTTTATGGCCGCATCGCTCGTCATTTTCTTTCTTGGTTTGAAGGACGATATCCTGGTTATTTCGCCCGTGAAAAAATTTATAGGCCAGGTGCTGGCAGCTTTTATCATTATTTATTACGGCGGTATTCAGATCCGGAGCATGCATGGCTTTTTAGGAGTTTATCAGCTTCCGGAAATGTTCAGTCTGCTGCTGACTTATTTTGCAGTCATCGTAGTGATCAATTCCTTTAACCTGATTGACGGAGTCGACGGATTGGCCGGAAGCCTGGGGCTTTTATCCACTGTCATCTTCGGGACATATTTTTTAAATGTGGGCATGCTTCCTTATGCTGTGATTGCTTTTTCCCTGGCAGGAAGTCTTCTTGCTTTTCTGATCTTTAATTTTCAGCCTGCAAAAATATTTATGGGAGATACGGGCTCCCTTTTAGTGGGAACTATAAACGCTATTCTGGTCATTAAATTCATTAATGTGGCCAATTCGCCGGACGTAAGTTTTCCTATCTCCGCTTCCCCGGCAATCGGGTTTACGGTTTTGATGATCCCTATGCTGGATACCCTTCGGGTATTCGGTATCCGTATTCTTCACCGCCGTTCTCCTTTCAGCCCTGACCGCAATCATATCCATCATCTTTTACTGGACAGGGGATTTTCACATAAAGCGATCACTTTCTTTTTAGTCGCTATCAACCTGACCGTTCTTGCCATAGTCTTTCTGGAAAGGTCTCTTAATTGTACCCTTCTTTTTTTCTCTGTCTTTGCCGTCTTTTTTACCATGATCGGCGTGATCTATTATCTCCGTCCATCAACACCACGCCTGGTGGTCGCCAGGAGTTCAAAAGGAGAGAACGGTCAGTTAAAAAAGGCCTCGAAACTGGTCTCCTTAAAAGACTCTGTTATGGAACAAAATAATTGATAAACAATCGATTTCAACTTTCTCTTTGAACCGGTCTAAGGCCGGTTCAAAAATTTTCCATAGGTTTGCACCATTGTCAAATCGTAGATTCGGCAACCCCGTTGAAATATCATTTATTTGTTGTCAAAACGCAGTTTCGGCAACCCCATTGGAAAAACATTAATTCGGTTGTCAATCAAATAATCTATGTCAGAAGATCTAGCCTTTATCCTGGAAGACGCCCAGGAGAGCATGAAAAAAGCACTGAATCATCTTGAGGATGAGTTAATTAGAATAAGGGCAGGAAAGGCCAGTCCACAAATGCTGGAAGGACTTACGGTGGACTACTATGGAAGCGCCACCGCTTTGAACCAGGTGGGGAGCGTATCCGTTATGGATGCCCGGACCTTAACCATTCAGCCCTGGGAAAAAAATATGCTTCAGCCCATTGAAAGGGCCATTATTGCCGCTAATCTGGGGGTCACCCCGCAAAATGACGGGAATATTATCCGGTTATTTATGCCTCCTCTTACAGAAGAACGCAGAAAGGAATTTGTCAAACGTGCCAATGGAGAAGGAGAACATTCCAGGGTAGCTATCCGTAATATTCGCCGGGATGCTATCGAGCAGATTAAAAAACTGCAGAAAGATGGTCTGAGTGAAGACGAAACCAAGGATGCAGAAAAGACCATGCAGGAAATGACCGACAAACATATTGGGCTTGTTGAAAAGCATCTGCTTGCCAAAGAAAAGGAAATCATGTCCGTATAGGTAGGGGCTTAATAGGTGGGGGCATATCAGTGCTTACCAGTTCTCCGCCGGTTTAGGGAGAACCTCGTCCCAACCAGCCAGATTGTTATCTGTCGCCAGGAAGCATGATCTTTAATACTTCTTAATACTCTTCACTCTTCCGTTAGAAAGGGCAAAACTGTACTTATTCCCCATTCCGGTCAGAAAAATGCAAAGAATTCGTGGATGCGGTGTATATGTATAATAATTAATTCTACTTTCGAATAACCATTTTAATTACAAAAAGGGTACCATGGGAAAAATAAAGTTAAAGGACATAGACACCAGGGCCCCGAAGGATTGGGATAAGAAGGCAACAAAAGACAAGCTGGAGGATTTGATAACCGAGCTGGATGAGTTGCAGAACCTGTTATATGCAGAATCAAAAAATTCCCTGTTGGTGGTGATACAGGGCATGGACGCCAGCGGCAAAGACGGTGTTGTTCGTAATGTGCTTGGCAAATTGAATCCCCAGGGTGTTCTGGTCAAATCGTTTAAGGCTCCCACTCCCGAGGAATTGACTCACGACTTTTTATGGAGGGTTCATGTCCATGCGCCTGCCAAAGGATATGTCCAATTGTTCAACCGTTCCCATTACGAAGATATTCTGATTACGCGTGTCCATAAAATGATCGATGACAAGACCGCTTTTAAAAGGATGGACGCCATCAATAACTTTGAGCAGCTGCTGGTTACCCATAACCGTACCAAAATTCTTAAATTTTATCTGCATATATCCCCTGAAGAGCAACGCTCAAGGCTCGAAGAGCGGATAAAGAACCCATCCAAACAATGGAAATACAATGAGAACGATTTTAAAGAGGCCGCTTTCTGGGATGATTACAGGGCGATGTACGAGGATTGTTTTGAGCATTGCAACGAAGTACCCTGGACCATCGTTCCTTCCGACCAGAACTGGTATAAGGAATATGTAATTGCCTCAGCTGTGAGGGATACGCTAAAGGGATTGGACATGCAGTATCCGGGTATTAAAAAGTAATTATTTTTCAGAGATAATACTTCATCACAACTAAAACGATCTAAAATGGGAATGCTCAAAGAATTTAAAGATTTCGTTATGCGGGGCAATGTGCTCGACCTTGCTGTGGCCGTTGTAATCGGTGCTGCATTTAGCGCCATTGTGTCCTCAATGGTGGATAATGTGATAACTCCTCTGTTATTGACGCCGGCGCTTAAGGCGGCAAATTTGCAGGATATCGACAAGCTTGCCTGGGGTGCGGTAAAGTACGGGAGTTTTTTGGCGGCTGTTATAAAGTTCGTTATTATAGCGTTCATTCTTTTTCTGATCGTAAAATTATTTAAAAGCCTGGAAAAGAAAAAAGTTCCATCTGCGACAGAGCCATCCACAACAGAAAAATTGTTGGCCGAGATCCGTGATGAATTAAAGAAAAAATAATTTTCCCCATAAGTTGCCATTCCTCTTGTTATTCTTAAAAAATCCGAACCTTTTTTTAAGAACAGTGAGCGTATATATAATACCCCAATAGCCCGGATCTCTAATGATTGCCCTTTGGCAATGTATTTGATTGATATTTTATGGCCTGGACTTAAAACTTTTTTTTTAGAATTAAACTAGTGTGTTATGAAGAATTTTGTTGCTGCTCATCCTTTATTTCGTATTGGTAAATCAGTGGCCGGAAAACGATTTATCCTTCTTGTATTAACGGTGTCATATATGTCTTTTTTGCAGGCGCAGGACAAGACGGTGCAAGACCTGAAATCTGCATCCGGGAGGTCCATAGACAAAGATCCGAATGATACTACCCCCCGGGTATGGAAGACGGGCGGTCTTTATAATTTGAATTTTAACCAGGCTGCCTTGAGCAACTGGTCGGCAGGCGGAGATAATTCCTCTCTTTCCTTGTCCACCCTGCTGAGCGTGTATGCTTTTTACCTGAAGGGCAAACATTCCTGGGACAACTCACTGGATCTTGCCTTTGGTTTTGTGAACACTACCAGCCTCGGCAACCGCAAATCGGATGACCGTATCGATCTGGTTTCCAAATACGGCTATGATGTTGGCAAAAAATGGTACCTGAGTGCCTTGTTCAATTTCCGGTCCCAGTTTGCCAAAGGATATGATTATCCTACCGCGGATACCAAAGTGCTGACTTCCAATTTCCTGGCTCCTGCCTATGTATTGTTGTCTTTGGGTATGGATTACAAACCCAACGACCGTTTATCGGTATTCCTTTCACCGGCAACAGCCCGTTGGATTATTGTCCAAAATGATTCCCTGGCTTCCGTTGCTGCTTTTGGAGTGGATAGCGGTAAAAATGTTCGTTTCCAGCTGGGCGCTTTTGTTTCCATTAATTATACGGCCAATATAAGTAAGACTGCTCTTTATAAGACAAAACTCGACCTTTTCTCCAATTATCTGCATAACCCACAGAATATCAGTGTTTATTGGACGAATATCCTTGCGGTTAAGGTCACCCGTCTGATCAGTATGAATCTTTCGGTTGATATGATCTATGACAATGACGTCAAGTCGGTTAAAAGTGATGGAACGGCGGGCGGCCCCAAACCCCAGATCAAGGAAGTCATGGGGATTGGTCTGGCCTATAAGTTCGATAACCGGAAAAGGTATATGGCTAAAGCGGTCACCCCGACTAATTAGACGGGAAATCAACGAAGGGCGTTTCCAGGTTGTCCTTCCAGGCTTTCATAGTCTAAAAGATCATATAATAAACGCGAATAACTTGGGGAAAACCAGGGGATACCATAAAGAGATTTTACGGTATTTTCGTGCGTTCGCTACCAATGGATTAATGTGGCGGGTTTCCGATTATGACCAATTCAACGTACCAAATCAAATTACCCCAGTTCGAGGGACCATTCGATCTGCTATTATTCTTTATCGAGCGGGACGAATTGGATATTTATAATATACCGATCAATCGACTTATTCAGGATTTCCTGGCCTATATCCATTCCGAGGCAAAGCTTGATCTTGAATTATCCAGCGAATTCATCCTTTTTGTATCCTCCCTGATGCGGATCAAGGCAAAAATGCTGCTGCCCAGGAAGGAAGTGGATGAGCAGGGCAATGAGATCGATCCCCGTCAGGAATTGATCGATAAATTATTGGAATACAAGCGTTTTAAAGAAGCTGCCGTGACCCTTGCCGAAATGGAGGCTATCCGTCACCTGATGGTACGCAGGGGCAATCTGCAAAAAGAACTTTCACATATCGGAGAGGAGTCGGGGGAAGGCACGGAAATCCAGGCAATCACCCTGTTCAAGCTGATGAAGACCTTTGAACGATTGATGCAGCGGATTCAGCAGCGGCAAAATAAGCCGGTCCATACCGTAGTCAGCTATAATTATACGATGGAAGGCAGCAGGGAATACATGTTGGACATCGTCAAAAGAGAAAAAACCCTTTCATTCGAGAAAATATTCGAAGTCTGCGAGAATCGCCTGCATGCCATTTTTATGTTCTTGTCCATGCTGGAACTTGTGCAGATGAAATACATGAATATATTGATCGGGGAGGGAAGAAATAACTTTATTATCGAACACAATGAAGAAGGGCCTCCTCCGGAAGAAGAATTTGATTATTACATGGGTGATAAGGATGACAACCGTCCGGAACGGAGAAACGATCGCACCGGCGATCGGACGATGAAAGTAAGAAAGAATGAGGGGGAATTGGATTTTGAAGGTTTGGACGCGGGCAGGAAGGTGAACAACAGTTCGGAAAAAAGTGCGGAAGATGATAATGGACCTACGGATCAACTGCAGGATGAGGAAGAAAAAGGAAAAGAGGCAGGTCCGGAAGAGGGGGACGAAGGAATAGTGACCGGCCCCGAAAATGGAGCCGAAGGGCAGGAGGAGGAGAAAGATGAGAAGGAGGAGAAGGATGAAGACAGGAACGACTGAAAAAAAGACTGTAAACGATGTTAAAAGAAAGAGTTTAATATGAACAGCATATTTTATCCTGCTTCGGAAAGAGGACATGTCAACTTCGGATGGCTGGACAGCCATCATTCTTTCAGTTTTGGAAACTGGCACAATGCAGAAAAAGTCCATTTCGGAGCATTGCGTGTATTGAATGACGATGTGGTGAAGGAGGCAAAGGGATTTGATATGCATCCACATGAGAATATGGAGATCGTTTCCATTCCTTTGAAAGGGGCGCTGGCGCATAAAGATACTACGGGTACAGAAGGGATCATTTACAGTGACGATGTGCAGATCATGAGTGCCGGCAGCGGCATCCGGCATTCCGAATACAATGCCTCCCATTACGACCCCGTAAATTTCCTGCAGATCTGGATCTTTCCCAAACAACAGAATATCCAACCCCGTCATGATCAGAAGACATTTGCCCCCGCAGAAAGAAAGGGAAAATGGCAGGTAGTCGTTAGCCCGAAGGCCGAGGAAGGAGGTGTTTGGATCAATCAGGATGCCCGGATGCTCAGGACCCGCCTGGAAGCCGGAAAAGAGATCTCCTTCAGCCCGGCATTCCCCGGTAATGGGGTTTATATATTCGTCCTGGAAGGTGATGTGGAAATCGATGGAAACAAACTGGAAAGACGCGATGCCCTGGGAATTTCCGGCACGGATACTTTTACCATAAAAGCCGGCGCCACTTCGGAGTTACTGGCCATCGAAGTACCTATGTTTGCCTAAAAGAGGCCACGGGCCTCTTGCCCGAAGGGCCATCATTAGATTCGATTGCAGGGAGACAGTATGTCTCCCTCAATCGCTCGCCACCCCTATCAGGCCCGCAGGGCCACCCACCAACCCCTCAACACTCTCACACATCCCCCCGCACATCTTCACCATCTTCAATCAAATATGACCAAAAGGGCCGGTCTCTCCGAACCATCGATCAGCGGTTGCAATCGTTGTAAAAAACCCGGCGCCACCATGGCACATCCGCGGCTATTGCAGATCGGTATAGGATCTGTTTCTCCCTCGGGCACCTGATTATAGGAATGAAGAACTACATTCCGTTCAAAGGCCCGGTTATTGGTCGTGTCCAACCCATATAACTTATAGGCACGACCGAACTGACCCATATAAGGGAACCCTATGCGATATTTACCAAGTGAGGTACAGCTGCTGCCGCTGATATTGGAATAGACGGGGCTTAGGCTGAAGCTCTTGTGGCCACAGCCATGGGCCACTAACCCGGCAAGTAAAATGGAGTCCTTGGAAAGATCATAGACAAAAAAACGGTATTTACCGGAGGGCAGATGCATGTCTGCCAGGAAAACAATTTTTTGATTATATCCGTTACGGGATAAGAAAGGTTTCAGTTCCCTGATTTCCTCCGTTATCCTGGCCGTTTCGGCGTCGGTTTTTGAAAAGGAAGCCATATAAGGGCTGCGGGAATGGGCTGGCCGGTAAAATCCTTTGTAATAATAACAAGTGGCCGGCAGTAAGGCGACCGTTACCAGACCTGCCAGGGTCAGTAAGGAATAACGAAGCCATTTTGCCCGAAGTAGTCCCCGGCCTTGTTCCCGGTGGGGCATTGTTCCGGTTGGATTGTCCATTATAGAATAGGTTGAGTTCAGGCTACCTGAGACGCCTTTCAACGTTCATTCCATAGAAAATAATTGCCCGTAGAAGTTAAAGATTTCCAAAAAAGGCGGATTAGCCCAGCAGCTGGTTGACCCGGATCTTATCCTTCATCATCTCCCTGATGGCGGCGACTATGGATGGGGCATCGAAACCGCATTCATGCTGCAACTCTTTCAGCGTTCCATGTTCGATGATCTGGTCTGGGATACCCAGCATTTTTACAGTCGCTTTATAGTTATGTTCAGCCTGGAATTCAAGAATGGCCGAACCGAATCCACCGACAATGGTTCCATCTTCCACAGTGAGAATCCGGTTATATTGGGCGAATACCTCGTGCAGTAATTCCTGGTCCAGTGGTTTTACAAAACGCATATCGAAATGGGCGGGAGTCAATCCTTCGGCCTTCAGTTCACGGATCGCTGCACTGGCAAAATTGCCCGGGTGACCGATAGTAAGAATGGCGATATCCTTTCCGTCCTTTAATTTTCTTCCTTTCCCGATCGGGATCTCCTGCATAGGCGTTTTCCATTCAGGCATGACCCCTTCGCCCCGTGGATAACGAATGACAAATGGATGGGTAGTGCTATCCAGTTGTGCTGTGTAGAGGAGATTGCGTAATTCGCTTTCATTCATTGGCGCGCTCACGATCATATTGGGTATACAGCGCATATAGGGAATATCATAGGCTCCGTGGTGGGTGGGTCCGTCTTCTCCTACCAAACCAGCTCTGTCCAGGCAGAAGACCACCGGTAATTGCTGGATGGCAACATCATGTATAACCTGGTCGTAGGCTCTTTGCATGAAGGAAGAGTAAATATTGCAGAACACCCGCATTCCCTGGGTGGCCATTCCGGCGGACAGCGTGACAGCATGCTGTTCACAGATGCCAACATCAAAAGCGCGGTCCGGCATTTTTTCCATCATGAATTTCAGGGAAGATCCGCTGGGCATGGCTGGCGTGACACCAAAGATCTTTGGATTTTTTTCTGCCAGCTCGATCAGCGTGTGCCCGAAAACATCCTGGTATTTAGGTGGCTGGGGTGTTTCAAAACGTTTCTTATAGATTTCGCCGGTAATCTTGTCGAAAAGACCCGGGGCATGCCATTTTGTTTGATCTTTTTCAGCCAGGGCATACCCTTTTCCTTTTATGGTCATAATATGAAGCAGCTTAGGCCCGGGAATATTCTTCAGATCATTTAGCGTATCTACCAGTTTGGTGATATTATGACCGTCGATAGGTCCAAAATAACGCAGATTCAGCGCTTCGAATAAATTACTGCTGCGGCTGATAAACCCTTTTATGCTATGTTCGATCTTACTGGCGATATCGCGGCTGAAATGACTGCCTACCGGCAATTTGCCTAGGGCCTTCCAGATATCGTCCTTGAACTTGTTGTAGGTCTGGGAGGTGGTGATATCGGTGAGGTATTCTTTCAGGGCGCCGACATTAGGGTCGATGCTCATACAATTATCGTTCAGGATGATGAGCAGGTCGGTATCTGCTACCCCGGCATGGTTCATGCCTTCGAAGGCCAGTCCTGCAGTCATGGCCCCGTCCCCGATGACAGCTACAGCTTTGCGGTCTTTCTCTCCTTTATATTTGGCCGCCATGGCCATCCCCAGTGCGGCACTGATGGAAGTGGATGAATGCCCTACCCCGAACGTATCGTACTCGCTTTCACCGCGTTTGGGAAATCCGCTCAATCCATTGTATTTGCGGTTGGTGCTAAAAAGGTCACGCCGCCCGGTCAGGATCTTATGGCCATAAGCCTGGTGCCCCACATCCCATACCAGTTGGTCATACGGGGTGCTAAAGACGTAATGAAGGGCTACCGATAATTCAACCACGCCCAGACTGGCCGCAAAATGGCCGCCATGGACACTAACCGTATCGATTATATATTGACGGAGTTCATCCGACACCTGGTGCAATTGCTCTCTGCTTAGGGTTTTGAGGTCATCCGGGGAATTGATCAATTGTAACAGCGGCCCTGGGGTAATTTCCATTGTTTCTACTTTAGCGATGTAAAAATACAGCTTTTAGAGTGGTTGAAATAGAGTTTTTAAGGGTGCTTTCCCCCCCAAAACGTAGGAACGGGGTTATTTGTATATATTCAGGCCTTATCCTTAAAATATACCATTTTCTTAAAAAATCCATAATCCCCGGCCCCTGGGAAGAATACCCATATAAATGGTGTGTTAATTTTCTGTAAATTGATGTTTAAACACTCAGGTTTTCCACCTTTCCGTCAGTTCGTGTATAAAACTGGACCGATGGCCGACTTAAATTCGCCATTAGTACAAAATAAGGGTCGGGGGGAGTCGGAAAGGGGTAGTTTTGGTTCAATTAAATGTGCGTATGCCTAAAAATGCAAGCAGATATTATTGGTGGTGCCAGATCAGCGGCTGGGGTTTTTTGGCTTTGGTGATGGTGCTGTTCTCTTCTACCTTTTTTGATCAGATGATCACATGGAAGTTGATTGGCTTCCTGGCGGCAATCGTGTTCTCCGGTATTCTGACCACCCATCTGTTCAGGGAGGTGCTTCGCCGGTCCGGCTGGTTATTATTACCGGTGGAGAAGGCCCTGCCCAAACTGTTGATCGGTATACTCGTCTGTTGTATGGCCGCCAGCCTGATCCGTATGGGAATTGTCGATGCCCTGGATCTCTCTCCCTCCACCTCCAGGAGAAAGATGGATTTTTTAGCAAGGCTACTTTTTACCACCTTTGACAACGGTCTTTTTATTGTACCCTGGACCCTGATCTACTACTTTTATCATTATATTGAAAAAAGCCGTAAACAGCAATTGGATACTTTGAAACTGGAGGCCCTGGTAAAAGAACTGGAATTAAAAACTATCAAGGCGCATATCAACCCGCATTTCATCTTCAATGCCCTCAACAGCATAAGGGCCCTGATCGACGAAAACCCTGTCCGTGCCAGGGCAGCTATTACAGAGCTTAGCAATATCCTTCGCAGTAGTATGCAGGCCGAGAAGCTGGAGACGGTTACCTTTGAAAAAGAACTTAATATCGTAAAGGATTATCTGGCGCTGGAACATATTCGTTTTGAGGACCGCTTGCAGGTGGAATATGAAATCGATGAGGATACGCTGGATCAGCCGATCCCGCCTATGATGCTGCAGACCCTTGTCGAGAATGCCATCAAACACGGGATCAGCAGACAGGTGGATGGAGGAAAAGTGAAGATCGTTTCGGACTTTAAGGAAGATTTTCATGAGCTGGTGATCCTGAATACAGGCCGGCTTAAGGTAGAACCGAATGGGGATGGTTTTGGCCTGGCCAGTACGAAGAACCGTTTGCAGATCCTGTTCGGCCCGAAAGCAAATTTCGATATCCGTGAAGTGAATGGTAATATGGTTCAGGCAAGTGTTTTGATTCCGGTCGACCTGAGTAAATAGAATTTTTAAAGCCCAAGGGCTCAAATAAAATAGAATCAGCACAAAATTAGGCGGACCACGGGTTCGCCGGCCGAAGGCCCATCATTAAAGGATATTGGGCCCGAGGGATAAATTGTAAAAAGCCCTCGGGCCCAATTTTATGATCAGAGCTATTATTATTGACGATGAGCGTCTAGCCAGGAATGAATTAAAGAAATTACTCCTTGATTTTCCTGAAATCGAAGTCATTGCCGAGGCGGCTAATGCCAGTGAGGGTGCGGAAAAAATTGACAGCCTGAACCCGGAACTGATTTTCCTCGATATCCAGATGCCGGGCAAGACAGGATTTGATATGCTTGCCGAATTGGAGAAAGCGCCAAATGTGATCTTTACTACGGCCTATGATGAATATGCGTTAAAAGCCTTCGAGGTAAATGCGCTGGATTACCTGTTAAAGCCGGTAGAACCAAAGAGACTGGCCGATGCACTGCAAAAGCTGCAGGTAGAAGAGGACAAAGAACCGCTGTCCGATAATACTATTTCGACAAACAGAAGTATTTTAAATGAGCATGACCAGGTCTTCGTGAAGGATGGAGAGCGGTGCTGGTTCGTAAAGTTATCGGATATCCGGTTGTTCGAAAGCGTGGGGAACTATGCCAAGGTTTATTTCGGGCCCAATAAACCACTGATCTTAAAATCATTGAATGCCCTGGAAGAAAGGCTGGATGAAAAAGTATTTTTCCGGGCCAATCGCAAACATATCGTGAATCTTCGCCTGATCGAAAAGATAGAGCCTTATTTTAATGGCGGTTTATTATTGGAAATGAAAGGAGGGGAAAAGATAGAAGTCAGCCGCCGCCAAACCGTGAAGTTCAAAGAAATGATGAGTTTATAAACCGGATAACCTACCTGATAACAGACAGGATAACTGATCGGATAAGCTGATAAGCCTATAAAAAACGTACAACCATCTTCCATGAGAAAAATCCCCTTCCTGGTCCTGTTCATTGCAGGCTGTTTCCATTTATCCGCCCAGCAGAGCGATAAATCCGTTCAGCGGATTGATAAGATCATCAATGCCAAAGCCGTCGAAAACATTGAAAAAATCCTTGCCGCAGACGATATGCGGGGAAGGGCCACTTTTTCGCCGGATATCGACCGGGCGGCAGACTTCATCGAAGCCCAGTTCAAAGCTGCCGGATTACAAACCTTGAACAATAACCAGAGTTACCGTCAGCCTTTCACACAGGTGGACACAAAGATTACGTCCCTGACGGGCAATTTAGATGGCAAGGCGATTCCTACAGGATCGGTTATCGTCGTTTCATCTTTAACCCACCTGGCCCTCGATGAGAATAGCGGATATGAGAAAGCCGTGATCAGGGCAGGGGATAATTTTCAGGAAGTACTCGGCAAATACCTGGGAAAGGAACCGAAGAACTGGTTGGTCCTGATCGATACCTCCTTTTCCAATTACATCGACGCGGTGAGAAATTATGTCAGCAAAAAGACCCAACCCGGCCGCAATACCGTTTTTGTTTTTACGAACGACAATCCTTCGCATTATTCGATAACTGCAGATCAGGAGATCAGGGAATCGAAATTAGCCAATGTAGTGGGAATCCTACCAGGCAAGAGCAGGAAGGATGAATACGTGATCTTTTCGGCGCATTACGATCATCTTGGGGTGGGCAGTTCCGACAGTAAAGGCGATTCGATCTTTAATGGCGCCAATGACGATGCGAGCGGCTCCACTGCCGTGATCATGCTGGCCAGGTACTTTGCCACTTTACACAATAATGAGAGAACCCTGGTTTTCGTAACGTTTACTGCAGAGGAGATCGGTGGATTCGGGTCTCAATATTTCTCCAAACAATTCGATCCCGCCGCAGTCAAGGCCATGTTCAATATAGAAATGATCGGAACGGAAAGTAAATGGGGAACGAATTCGGCCTATTTAACCGGGTATGAAAAAACCGATATGGGAAAGATTCTGGAAAAAAACCTGGAAGGCAGTCAGTTCACGTTCCATCCCGATCCATACCCGGACCAACAATTATTCTATCGATCTGATAATGCAACCCTCGCCAAACAAGGGGTCCCCGCCCACACCCTTTCTACGTCAAAAATGGATTCGGAGAAATATTATCATACCCAGGGCGATGAGATCGGGACCCTGGACATGAATAATATGGCCCGGATCATCAAGGCGATCGCTATCAGTTCCCGTACGATTATAGCGGGTACGGATACGCCTTCCCGGGTAGATGTTTCAAAATTGCGGTGAGTTCAGGAGATGGGGGCTTTCAACGGGCAACGAAGCCTCTGAACACATGGAACTCAACTTCAATTCCGTTCTCGGTCTTGGTTTCTTCCCATTCGAATTCCAGCTTTTGCAACAGTCTCCGGGAGGCAGTATTCTCTTTTTCGAAAACTCCGTATACCATTGGTAGACCAAGATCCTGAACCGCGAAATCCCGCAGCCACCTGGTCAATTCAGAAGCATAACCTTTGTTCCAGTAATCCTTTTTCAATTGGCAACCGATCTGCAACCGGGAACTCTTTCCGATCGGATTTAAATTTACGGCCGCTATAAATTCACCGGTCGTTTTAAGCTGTACGCCCCAGTGATAGCCCGCTCCGGACCGGATCTGCTCAATTTTGATATGTAGAAATTGCTGGTATTGCTCCTCATCCATATCGCGGAGCTTTTTTAAATATTTAAAGGTATCTGTCTCCCTGGAAAGTTCCAGCATTGCCGGAAAATCGCCTTCTGTTAAAAGACTGAGTATGGTTCTTTCTGTTTGCCAGGCTCTTTCACTTTGAGAAGATTCCTCTGTTTGCCCGGGTATATCAATTTGCATCAGATGCATTTAAGTGCTGAATAAAATAAATTTTACAAATGTCTGAGCCTTACCCATACCCTAATCCCGGTAATTCAGGGCTGGTTTCCGGTCTCCGAGGAGGGCCTTATACTGATAATCTCCTTTATCTTTTTTGAATTCTTCTTTTGCCTTTTCAATTAAAGATGGATCGGTATACAGATCGATTGCCGTCAGGGCCATGGTCTTGGCCGCTACCATCATTCCTTTGATCCCAATCTCAGTTCCTCCGCAGGCCGTTGCCTGCCAGCTATGAGCTGGTGTGCCGGGAACCCAGGTTGCTGCGCGTAATCCAACAGTGGGAACGGCATAACTGACATCCCCTACATCGGTGGAACCGCCGCCACCGGCGTCTTCTTCGGCCTTTAACGGTTTGATCGTTGCGGCCGAGTCGATGGCAGGGACCTTATAGGTAAAAGTGGATTGCAGTTTTTTTGCGAATTCGGTTTCTGCAGGACTATACACAACTCCCCCTATCCGCACCAGGTTCCTTTGCATGTCTTCCGCCAATGCCTTGTTCAGCAATAGGTCATGCGTGCCTCCGATGATCTCATAATCTACCCTGGTCTGGGTTCCCAGGGCAGCGCCATTGGCCGCCTGCACTACCCAATCGAAGATGCGGACCACTTCGTCTTTTTTAGGATGCCGGACATAATAATACACTTCGGCAAAATCCGGAACTACATTGGGCGCTTTGCCTCCATTCGTTATGACATAATGGATACGGGTCTCCTGGGGAACATGCTCCCGCATCATATTTACCATATAGTCCATTGATTCTACGCCATCCAGCGCCGATCTCCCTCTGTCCGGGGCTGCGGCTGCATGTGCAGACAAACCATGAAAACGGAATTTTGCCGATTTATTGGCCAGCGCACTGGTAAGCGTAACTGCATTTTCCGCACCGGGATGCCAGTGGATCACGATATCGACGTCGTTAAAAAGACCAGCCCGGACCATATACACTTTTCCGGAACCCCCCTCTTCTGCCGGGCATCCATATACGCGGATAGTACCGCTTAGTTTTTTTTCCTGCATTAGTTTTTTTATCTCGATGCCCGCGGCCGCAAATGCGGTACCGAATAGATGATGACCGCAGCCATGTCCGGCATTTTTGCCTTCGATGGGTGATTTTTCCGGAATTGCCTGCTGGGAAAGACCAGGCAAGGCATCGAATTCAGCCAGGATCCCGATGACAGGGCTCCCGGACCCATATGTCGCTACAAAGGCGGTAGGGATATCCGCTACCCCGGCCTTTACGGAAAACCCATTATCCGTCAGTGTTTTTTGGAGAAGCCCCGAGCTTTTTACTTCTTTATAGCCCACTTCTGCATAGTCCCAGATCTGAAAGGCGATCTTTTTGTACTCCTCATAGCGGGATTGGATATCTGTAATGGCCTTTGATTTGACGCTGGTGTCTGCGGAAGGGGATGGCCCTGTTGACGGAACATGAGGCTGCGCCTGCAGACTGGTAAATGATAAACCGGAAAATAACAGACTGACAAATAAAAGGCCGGGAAGGCCGGTTATGCACCTGCCAATGGTCGGACGGGATAATCTCATAATACAGTAGCTTGTACTGACTAATTTAAGCATTTAGCCTGAGGTAGAAAAAAATTAGGGTAACTTTAATGGACTGACAAAAACATTTTTCAGATGGGATATTCTTCCTTTCGCTTCGGCAAACCGTGGTTTCCTTACCAATATTTGATTGTTTTATTTTTTGCGATATTATTTCTACCGGGCTATCGTTATGCCGGTATTCCGGAGTTCCGGGAACCAGGCACCCCCAATGTGATCATTATTTTAATGGATGACCTGGGATATGGTGACCTGGAATGCTACGGAGGTTTCCCCTATCACACTCCTCATCTGAATCAATTGGCGGACGAGGGCATGAGATTTACGAATTTTTATGTTGCCCAGGCTGTTTGCAGCGCCTCCAGGGCAGCCCTGCTCACGGGGTGTTATCCCAATCGTCTCGGTATTCACGGTGCCTTGATGCCGTGGAGCGGGATTGCCCTGAACCCGGATGAAAAAACCATAGCAGAAGTGTTGAAGGAAAAAGGATATAGAACAGGAATGACCGGCAAGTGGCATCTGGGACAAAAGCAACCTTTTCTTCCATTACAACAGGGTTTTGACGAGTATTTGGGATTGCCGTATTCGAATGATATGTGGCCCGTGGATTATGACGGTAAGCCTGTTACGGATACTACGGACCGAAGATGGAAATTTCCTCCTCTGCCTTTGTATGAAGGCAACCAAATAATTAAGGAGATCAAAACATTGGATGACCAGGCTTCATTGACCACTTTATATACGGAGAGGGCCTGCCGGTTTATTATAGAGAATAAGAACAGGCCTTTTTTCCTATACCTTGCCCATGCAATGCCGCATGTACCCATTGCCGCATCCGGTAAGTTCAAAGGTAAAAGCCCGGCTGGCCTGTTTGGAGATGTGATGGAAGAGATCGATTGGTCGGTAGGAGAGGTCCTTCGCACATTGGCAGATCAGGAACTGACAGAAAATACTATTGTTATATTCATGAGCGATAATGGTCCCTGGCTTACTTTTGGGAACCATGCCGGTAATAGCGGAGGGTTCCGCGAAGGTAAAGGCACTGCATGGGAAGGAGGGCTAAAGGTGCCCTGTATCATGCGATGGCCTGGAAAGATCCCGGCAGGCACGATTTGCAACAATATCGTTTCTGCTGTCGATCTGATGCCGACCATTACCGGAATCTGTAAGGCGAAAGGACCCGGCAAGACAATTGATGGCGTTGATATATTGCCGTTGCTAACCCAACAGCCTGGAGCTAATCCCCGCGACGAGCTGGCCTATTATTACGATACGAACAGTCTGAAAGCGGTAAGGAAGGGAGCATGGAAACTGGTCTTCCCCTGTATTTCCCAGACTTACAAAAAGCCTTCCGCTATCGGCGCCGACGGTTGGCCAGGGAAATATGCGAGTGACAGCATAAAGCTGGCCCTCTATGATCTTCGGACAGATCCGGGTGAAACCCTGGATGTAAAAGAGAAACATCCCGACCAGGTTGCCCTGCTCAGTGCAATTGCGGAGAAATACAGGAGTGAATTAGGCGATGACCTGACGGGCCGCAAAGGCACCGGAGTCAGGCCTGCAGGGAAAGTGGAGTAAATTATGCAAATTTAGCCAGCACCTTTCCCATGGCTTCAACGATCTTATCGTTGGAAAGGTTACCGATACTTCCTTCGTGTGTATGATGCAACTTTTGTTGATGATCGAAAGTAAATGTTCCCTGATCGATGCGGTTACCCACCTGTTTGTAGGCTTCACGGAAAGGGACCCCTTTATTCACCAGCTCGTTAACGGCCTCCACGCTAAAAAGGTATTTGTATTTTTCATCTTCCAGGATAGCATCCTTTATCTCTATATGGGATAACATCAGCCGGGTCATTTGCAGACAGGCTTTTCCTTCTTCAATGGCAGGAAAGAGGATTTCCTTGGTCAATTGGAGATCGCGGTGATAACCGGAAGGCAGGTTATTGATAAGAAGGGTCAGTTCGTTGGGAGTGGCCTGGATCCGGTTACATTTAGCCCTGATCAGTTCGAATACATCCGGGTTTTTCTTATGCGGCATGATACTGCTTCCTGTGGTCAACTCCGGTGGAAAGGAAATAAAACCGAAATTCTGATTGATATACAGACAACAGTCCATGGCCAGTTTGCTCAGGGAGGCGGCGACGGAAGAAAGACCGGTGGCTACGATCTTTTCGGTTTTCCCGCGACTCATTTGGGCATAGACGGAATTGTAATTCAGAGAGCCGAAATGCAGTGCCCTGGTAGTCTGTTCCCTGTTCAGGGGAAAAGAAGATCCGTAGCCCGCGCCACTTCCCAATGGATTTTTGTTGGCTATATGGTAGGCTGCGGCCAATAGTTCGAGGTCATCGACCAGGCTTTCGGCATAAGCGCCGAACCAAAGGCCGAAGGAAGAAGGCATGGCTATCTGCAGATGGGTATAACCTGGCAACAATTTGTCCTTGTATTTTTCGCTGAGGGAGATAAGCAGATCGAATAATTCTTTAACCTCATTTTTCAGATCGAGCACCTGGGCACGCAGGTATAATTTAATATCAACGGCAACCTGGTCGTTGCGGCTGCGACCGCTATGAATCTTTTTACCGGCTTCCCCGATCCTGGTGGTCAACAGCCATTCTACCTGAGAATGTACGTCCTCGATGTCTGCTTCGATGACAAAACTACCCTTGCGGATCTCGTTCAGGATATTATTCAGTTCCAGGTGAATGACGGTCAGATCCTGCTTACTGAGCAGGCCTACCGATTCCAGCATTTCCGTATGAGCGAGGGAACCCAGCACATCATATTCCGCCAAAAGTACATCGAAGGCTTTATCATTTCCTACCGTAAAAGTCTCGATCAGTTTCGAAGTACTGGTGTTTTCTTTACTCCAGAGTTTATTTCCGCTCATAAAAATCCTTGTTATAAATGAAGCTGCAATGACAGCTAAAAGTACGATTCTTTCAAAAAACAAAGTCAAAAAACAAAGTCGAAAAACAAAGTCAAAAAGCAAAGTTGAAAAACATAGCTGTTAAACAATCAGGATGGGTTCCAGCAAGGCAATATACCCTTTGATCCCTTCCCTCACTTCCTCCAGGTAAATAAATTCATCTGCCGTATGACTTCGGGCCGAATCTCCCGGTCCTGTTTTCAAGGTAGGAAAGGGCATTAGGGCCTTGTCGGATGTAGTCGGGCTGCCATAACATTTTTTTCCTGCACGAAGGCCGGACTGAATGACCGGGTGTTCCTGAGGTATGGAAGAGGACCGCATGCGCAGGCTCCTGGGGCTTACTTCACAGGATACATGACTACGGATGATGCCCAGTATCTCTTCAAATGTATACAATTCATTTACCCGCACATCTACTACAAAATGGCAAACGGAAGGAACGACATTATGCGCTTTATTATCGGTATCGATCACCGTCACACTGGTCTTAACCGGACCCAGCAGACCGGATACCTTATCGAACCGGTAGGTCCTGAACCATTCTATATCCGGAAGCGCCTTATAAATTGCGTTGTCACCTTCTTCGCGAGCAGCATGCCCGGCCTTCCCCTGTACGGTACAATCCAATACCAGCAATCCTTTTTCGGCTACAGCCAGTTGCATTTGGGTAGGTTCACCTACAATTCCCCAATCGATCTTTCCTGCTTCTTTGTTCAATTCCGGCAGTAAGAGTTCGATACCATTGTGCCCGGAGATCTCTTCTTCCGCAGTGGCTGCCAGGATCAGATTGTGGGACAACCCCTTTCTGTCATAATAATGAATAAAGGCAGCGATCAGGGATACCAGGGGGCCTCCGGCATCATTGCTGCCAAGCCCGAATAATTTCCCGTCTTTTTCAACAGGGATAAAGGGATCCAGGGTATAGGCTTTGTTAGGCTTTACCGTATCGTGATGGGAATTGAGCAGTAGTGTGGGTTTGGAAGGGTCAAAGAATCTGTTTTTTGCCCAGATGTTATGCTGCACCCGGTGAACCGGGATATCTTTGGATTCCAGGTAACCGGAGATCAGTGCGGCAGTTTTATCTTCTTCTTTGCTGAATGAAGGTATGGCGATCAGTTTTTTTAACAGATCGATAGCCTCCGTCTCCAGGTTATGGTTGATTTCCTTACTCATTGATTTACTCATGGACTATAGTTGTTCCGGATCCGCCGGCTAATAATTGGATCAGTTCTTCCGCCTTTCCGATGATCACCCGGTTTACCCCGCTGTCCAGGGCGGTAAAGGCATTGTCCAGTTTCGGAATCATGCCTGCGAAAATTACATTTTTCTGTTTGAGCTCCTGGTAATCAGCCAGGGTGATTCTGCCAATCACCGAACTGTCATCGTTTGCATCGAGGAGGACCCCGCTTTTCTCGAAGGAATAAATGAGGCTTACTGCAAACTCCCTGCTTAATCCCCTGGCCAGCTCCTGGGCGATGGTATCGGCATTTGTATTTAATAACTGACCCTTGCCATCATGTGTGATAGGGGCGAATACAAGCGTCTTCTCCTGAAGCAGAAGATTCTTAATGAACGCTGTATTGACCGAATCCACATCTCCTACATACCCGTAATCGATAGTAGGATGAACCCGCTTGTGGGCCAGGATGGAATTTCCGTCCGCTCCGCATAGGCCAAGCGCATCACAACCGTCAGCCTGCAATTTCGCAACGATGTTCTTATTGATGGCGCCGGTATAAACCATAGTGACGATCTTCAGCGTTTCGCCATCCGAAATTCTCCGGCCATCGATCAATTGTTGCTGAATGCCCAGTTTTTCGGCCAGCTTGGTAGCGAGTTTGCCTCCGCCATGCACTAATATCTTTTTATCGGGAACCCTGGCAAAATCCGCCAGAAAAGACGTCAGTTTGTCGTCGTCATCGATAATATTCCCCCCGATCTTTATGATAGTTAACTTTTCCAACGAATATATTTTAATAGATCAATTCTTTCAGCAATTTACCGATCGGCCTCAGTTTGTCAGGATCATCTGCAATGGATTCCGTTACCGAACTGCCTGCGATATGAAAATCTTTTTTCAGACCTTCTATAATCCGGCAGCTGTCTGCAACACCGAATCCTGTCTTATTGGGGTATGGAGTATGGGAAAAATCCTTGGCCGAAAGCACATCCAGATCAAAATGAATATAGATATTCCGTTTTTTTTTCCGGGAGATGCTGTCGGTTATCCGCTTCAGATCCGGAGTTTCGATAAGATCGATATTATACTCCCTGATATATTCAACTTCCGCTGCATCCATATCATTAACGCCTATGTATATAAATTGTGAAGGTTGCAGAATGGAGAAAGCCTTTTTCAGGATCTTATCATCTCCTTCTCCTAATAACACTCTCACGGGCATCCCATGGAAATGACCGCTGGGAGAGGTAACCACGGAATTAAGATCGGCGTGGCCATCGAACCAGAGGACGGTCAGCTCTCCGTTATAACAGTCATTGAGATAACTAATCGGGATGACTTCTATTCCGCAATCTCCACCAATGGTGGAGAGCCTTTCCGGGTACTGTCCATCTTCCGTGAACCGTCCATTCCCGGAAAGGCCTTTGTCAGCAGGCAGGCTTGCTAATAGTTGATGGAAGCTGTCGAGCTGTTCGCAAATAGGCAGATAACCCTGTATGCCGTTGAGCGTGTCATCCGGCAGGCCCGATAAGGGTACCTCTGTCAAAGGCATGTCCAACCCGGCTTCCCTGAGGTAGGCCGACAGGACTCTGGCGCCTGTCTCTAATTCCCGGGTCTTTCCGGCTCCTTGCCATTGGGGGTTTAGGAACAACATCCTTATTTGTTTTTCAGTATTTCACTAAGGACGGCCTGCGCTGCCCACACCCGGTTAGAGGCTTCCCGGGTTACAATACTTGAATGGCTGTCCAATACTTCGTCACTTAGCTCCACATTTCTGCGAACCGGAAGACAATGCATGACCTTCGCCTGATTGGTAAGCAACAGTTTCTCATTGGTCAGCATCCATTCCGGATCATTGCAGTAGATCTTGCCGTAATCTTTATAGGTGCTCCAGTTTTTCACGTAGACAAAATCCGCGTCCTTCAGCGCCTCATTCTGGTCGTGTGTGATGGTGGCTCCTTTGGTGAATTTTTCATCCAACTCATAGTCTTCAGGATGGGTGATCACAAAGTCTGCCTTTCCCCAGGCGTTGACCCACTGGGAGAAACTATTCGCTACGCATTGAGGAAGAGCCTTTACATGCGGAGCCCAGGTAAGTACAATCTTTGGGCGGCGTCCTGCGGTCCCTGTGATCACTTCTTTGTTGGATTGTTCCAGCGTTTCCTGTATCGTGATAATATCAGTAAGGCTTTGCAGCGGATGCAGGGTAGCGCTTTCAAGACTCACCACCGGAATGCCCGAATATTTGATGAATTGATTGATGGTCAGTTCACTATAATCATCCTCCTTGTTTTTGAGGGAAGGGAACGTCCGGATGCAGAGGATATCGAAATACTTTCCCATTACAGGAGCTGCATCTTTTACGTGTTCTACGGTATTTCCGCTCATGATGGCCTCTTCCTCGAATTCAAGAGCCCAGCCTTCCTTGTCAACATTAAAGACAATGGCTTCGGCGCCAAGGTTCTGTGCGGCAACCTGGGTGCTGAGACGTGTTCGCATGCTTGGATTCAGGAACAGGAGCCCGATCCTTTTTTGATGGCCCAGATTTTTATCTTTAAAAGGATCCGCTTTATAGGCCAGGGCTTTTTTAACGAGGCTTTCGATATTCGTTACATCATCAACGGAAATGAAATTTTGCATGTCTGACTATTATTTTGAGCCGTTAATACGCATCTTTTTATATAAATGCCCCACCTAGTTCGTGACGGGGTTGGCAGCGCCTGTGATGCTGAGAATTTCTTCTTCTATGGCTTCCAGGAATTGGTCCGCATCCTTTTTACGCAACGCCAGGGACGGCAACAGACGGATCGTATTGGGCTTGGCCTCCCCGGTGAATATATGATGATTGAACAAAAGGTTCTTACGAAGATCCTTCAGTTCTTCAGGAACGTCGAAGCCGATCATCAACCCTTTGCCACGTATATTTTTTAATTGTTTTATTCTCTTTAACTGCTTCATCAGGTGATTGCCTACCTCGACGGCATTGGCCATCAGTTTCTCCTGCCAGATCACTTCTACCACCGAGATCGCCGCAGCGCAGGCAAGATGATTACCTCCGAATGTCGTGCCCAGCATTCCGTGTTTTGCAGGAATATGAGGAGCGATCAGGATGCCGGCAACCGGGAATCCATTACCCATCCCTTTTGCCATCGTATAAATATCGGCATCGACGCCGGCATAATCATGGGAAAAGAATTTGCCGGTCCGGCCATAGCCGCATTGTACACTATCGGCAATAAATAAAGCGCCGTGTTCTTTGCATAGCTGGCTTATCTTCTGTAAGAAAGGTGCGGATGCCTCTTTAATTCCACCCACCCCTTGTATCCCTTCAATGATCACTGAGGATATTTCCTTACCCTGTTTTTTGAAACAATCCTCCAATGCATTTTCATCATTGAAAGGAAGGAAGATCACATTGTCTGTCTGGTTTATTGGTGCAACGATAGCAGGATTATCCGTAACGGCAACTGCCAGGGAGGTACGGCCATGAAAAGATCCGGTGAAGGCGATCACCTTTTTTCTCCCGTTGTGAAAGGAGGCAAGTTTTAAGGCATTTTCATTGGCTTCCGCACCTGAATTGCAAAGGAATAACTGGTAATCCGGTCTGCCGGAAACTGCACCCAGTTTATCGGCGAGTTCCTGTTGCAGCGGAATGTGGACTGAATTGGAATAGAATCCTACTTTATTGAGCTGGTCGGTAACCCGTTGTACATAATGCGGATGAGTATGTCCAATGGATATAACGGCATGACCTCCATAAAGATCCAGGTATTGCTGACCGTCCTGGTCCCATACATAGGAACCCTTGGCTTTCGCAATAGTAATGTCATTGATAGGATAAACGTCAAATAGTTTCATGTGTGAAATGTTTTTAAGTTTTGAATTGTCCTTTTTTCAGGCTCTGCTGTTATCTCTGTTTATCTCTTCTGTTTTCTACTACTCCCTACTGCTAGTTTACCATTTCTTTTAAAAGGCATTCGCCTTCAAATGCAAGCCGGTCGTTTCCTCAAGACCGAATAAAAGATTCATATTCTGAACGGCCTGCCCCGAAGCACCCTTCAGCAAATTGTCGGTAGCCGAATGGACGACGAGTTGCCTGTCTTGAATTTCCAATTGTATCAGGCATTTATTGGTATTGACCACCTGTTTCAGAGAAATAGCTTTGCGGCTGAATATTGTGAAAGGATGACCCTTGTAAAAATCTTCATACAGGGAGGTCAGGTCTTCTTCTTTCCAATCACACGTGAGTTGGGAGCTGACGAAGATGCCCCGGGTAAAATCGCCTCTCCAGGGGATAAAATGAAGGGGAACCCGTTTTTTTGTAAGTGTTGGGGGTTGTAATTGCTCCAGGCTCTGACCTATTTCTTTAAGGTGCTGGTGGGTCAAGGTCTTATACGCCTGGATATTATTCGCCCGCCAGGAGAAGTGGGAGGTGGGCGAAAGGCTTTGCCCTGCTCCCGTGGATCCGGTTATTCCGGTCGTATACACTTCACCCAGCAATCCTGCTTTGGCCAGGGGCAACAATCCCAATTGGATCGTGGTGGCAAAACATCCGGGGTTGGCGATATAGGATGCCTTGCGGATCTGGTCCCGGTTCAATTCGGGCAGACCGTATATGACTTCCTTTCCATTGATCAGCGGTCTTACTCCCTGTTTGTGAAGACGATAATCCTGCGAAAGATCGATTATTTTAACGTTGGCCGGAATCTGGGTCTTTGATGTCTCTGCTTCGATGAATTTGACCGCCTCTCCATGCCCTACACAAAGGAAAAGCACATCGATAGCATAATGCCATTCGGGAGCAAATTTTTGCTCCGTTTCGCCGGCCAGATCCTCATGGACTTCATAGAGGAATTTTCCTGCGTTGCTTCGGCTATGGACAAAAGAAATTTCGACATCCGGGTGATTGATCAGGATCCTGATCATTTCACCTCCGGTATAACCCGCTCCTCCAATTATGCCTGCTTTGATCCCCCCACGCCCCCTAAAGGGGGAGCTTGGTAACCTTCTACTATTTTCGTTAGTTTCACTCATTTCAATTCCTTAAATTCTTTAAGAGTCCTCCCTTTATTCTCCCCCTTTAGGGGGTTGGGGGGTTTACCTTATGATAGATACCCGATTGGTTGCCGAAGATCTTGGCAAATCCTTTCACATCATCACCGCTCCATCCTTTGTTCATTTCTCCATAGCTGCCGAATTTGCTGCTCATAAGATCATGCGGGCTTTCAATGCCTGTTACCGTAAACCGGTAGGGTTGCAGGGTGACAAATACCTTGCCGCTGACGGTCACCTGAGTGTCCTCCAGGAATTTTTCGATATTGCGCATGGTAGGATCCAGCATTTGCCCCTCGTGCAGCCAGTTGCCGTACCAGGTGCTCAATTGATCTTTCCAGTATAATTGCCATTTGGTAAGCGTATGTTTTTCCAGCAGGTGATGGGCTTTAATGATGATGAGGGGCGCGGCTGCCTCAAAACCAACGCGTCCCTTAATACCGATAATGGTATCGCCTACATGGATATCCCTTCCAACGCCATAAGGCTGTGCGATGGCCTGCAGGTGCTGGATCGCTTCCACCGGGTTACCGAATCGTTTACCATCGATAGCGCGAAGTTCCCCTTTTTCAAATTCCAGTTTCAGTTGCCGGATGCCTGTTTCGGTCACAGGAGTAGGCCAGGCTTCTTCGGGAAGATAGTCGGTAGAGGTCAGCGTTTCCTTACCACCGACGGAGGTGCCCCAAAGTCCTTTATTGATGCTGTATTTGGCTTTTTCTACATTCATTTCCACGCCGTTTTCCTTCAGGAAAGCGATCTCTTCTTCCCGGCTAAGCCTCAGGTCACGGATGGGTGTGATGATCTCCACGCCAGGCAGCATACTTTGGAAGACCATGTCAAACCGGACCTGGTCATTACCTGCCCCTGTACTTCCATGAGCGACGTAAACCGCACCGGTTTTTTTCACATATTCTGCCACGGCTATGGCCTGCACCATTCTTTCTGCACTGACGCTCAGGGGATAGGTGGCATTTTTTAATACATTACCATAAATCAGGTATTTGATACAGCTTTCATAATAGGTCTTGGTCACATCCACACATTGAAAAGAGGCGACCCCCAGGCTTTTAGCCCTGGCTTCTATCTGGCCGATCTCTTCCTGGCTGAACCCGCCTGTATTTACTGTCAGGGCATGTATTTCCAGGTTTTTGATCTTTTGAAGATAAATAGCGCAATAGGTAGTGTCCAGTCCGCCACTGTAGGCTAATACAACACCCCCCTTCCCCCTGAAGGGGGAGTTAGGTAATTCACTAGTGTTATTGTTATCTGTATTCATTTCAATTATTAGATTAGGTATCTTTTTATTACTCCCCCTTCAGGGGGATGGGGGGTTTAGAAATTAAAGAAAGAATGAAATAAAGACCTGCTTTTTCCTGCCCCTGCGCCGCCGCCAGTTTTATTCCCGCCATTCCCGTTATCCTTCTTTTCCATTTTTGTGCCGGGCGTTTTCATAAAAGGAGCGAGCAGCTTCCATTGTTTGATCCGCATGAACCGCTCGTAAAGCTTGGAATGTTTTTTAAAATCCTGGTCCGTTTCTTCCGGCTCGTAATGGTCTTTGGGATCATAGAGCATGGCCGTACACATGCAGTTCTTCCTCTCCTTGCTCATGAGGATCTCGTAATTGACGCAGCTTTTGCATCCGGCCCAGAAGGCTTCGTCCTGGGTGAGTTCCGAATAGGTTACGGGCTCATAACCGATCTCTGAATTGATCTTCATGACGGCCAGACCGGTGGTGAGGCCGAAGATCTTTGAATCGGGATAGGTTTTTCTGCTTAAGGCAAAGATCTTTTTCTTGATCAGCCGGGCCAGGCCGCTTTTGCGGAAGGCAGGCGCGACGATCAGTCCCGAATTGGCGACATATTCCCCGTGACTCCATGTCTCGATGTAGCAGAATCCTGCCCAGATCCCGTCCAGGGTAAAGGCGATCACCGCCTTTCCTTCGCGCATTTTTTCCTGGATATATTCCGGGCTTCTTTTGGCAATCCCGGTTCCCCGGGCTTTTGCGGAAGATTCCATTTCGTCACAGATGATCTGCGCAAAACTCTGATGCGTTGCGTCAGCTATAATAATAGAAAACTGTTGTTCCATGATGGTGTGTGCTCTTGGTATATGAACTCGTAAATGATCTAATGATCTCCGTCCCGGGATCCCTGATCCTATATAATCAGTCGTTCAGGGACCTGGCCTTCAGGGACATTGAAGCAGGGCCGCAATGGAAGAGGTCGCTATGGTAAAGTGGTATCAACGTCGTACCCAAAAGGGAACAGGGCGAACAGAAAAAACTGTGCACAGGGGCGCAGCAAAAAACCCACGCTTGTTGAAGGCGTGCAATATCACAAGAAGACGTGATATGGGTGAGTTTTTTTTCATTTCAATGTCAGATGAAATTGATGTAAAATTTTGAATACAATACAAAGAAAGACAATTTTTTAGATGCGGCGGTCATTTGAAAAAAAATATTGTGTAAAATTTATGTGAATTCCTTTCGGCTTAATGTAACAAATAGTTGATAATGAACAAAATAGATCGTTTTTTTAGATAAGGCCTTCCTTTAAACAAAGGAGTTGGAGGAGACCCGGAAAACTGGAAATGCGATTCCGGATTTTTTTCCAGGAAACTGTCAGAGAAATCGTTTTTAATAAGTTGACATACTATATTTGCACTGATAATATAATCAAACGATAAAACATGAAAACTTCTGATAATACCTTCAGCGTTGAGCATGCCGGGGATAGCCCGGGGTTTTTATTATGGCAGGTGACCAATTTATGGCAACGGGAAATAAGAAAGGCCCTGGAGAAATTTGAGCTTACCCATTCCCAGTTTGTCCTGTTGGCCAGCATTTATTGGTTGAACCTGAAGGAGCAATCAGTTACCCAGATATTGCTGTCATCGCATACCCGGATCGATCCGATGACTACCTCCACTGTTCTGAGAACCTTGCAGGGCAGGGGATTGGTACAAAGACAGGAGCATGCTACCGATACCCGGGCCAAGACCGTCGTGTTAACGGATGAGGGTAAAAAAATTACCCAGCAGGCAGTAAAGACCGTGGAAAAATTCGATGCAGCCTTTTTTGCCCCTCTTGGCAAAACCACTCCGGATTTTAATGGAAAGCTCAATGCCTTATTAAAATATGGAATCTGAGCAGGAGATCATATCAACTTTTTGTACCATTTTGGGAAAAATGGGTAGTTATACGATCGCAGCAGGACTTTTTTTCATGTTTTACCCACTTTCGAGTACTTATACTCGGTTTTTGCGTAAAAATACTTGGGCCAGCTCCTAAAAATTCAATATTTTCGCCTTGGTTTTTCATAGGATATTGGATTTTAAAAACGGGGTTGAATTTCTATTCTGACCCCTTTTTTTATTTTAAGCCCTTTCCCCAATCCATCCCCTATCCATAACAGATATGGAGAATAAAGCGTCTGAATAAAGCATCTGATAGACAGTTACAGGGATCCTGATATATCGGTTACAGGTACAGAGTGTACGGCTGCAGCCATTTCTTTGATAAGAGAGGCATCCTTTTCGATAGCATTGCCGACCACAATGACATCTGCGCCTGCTTTGCAATTCCGGTAGGCTTTTTCCGGATCACGTATCCCTCCCCCCACCACGATAGGAACCTCGATATGAGCAGCAACGGAAGCGATCATTTCCTCCCGGATGGGATACCTGGCGCCACTACCGGCATCCATATAGATCAGTTTCATACCAAGCATTTCTCCGGCCATTGCCGTACAAAGAGCTATCTCGTTCTTATCGGCGGGAATAGGTGTGGCATTGCTTATATAAGAGACGGTGGTAGGTGCACCGCCATCGATGACCATATATCCTGTAGACATGATCTCTAATCCACTTTTTCGGACGGCTGGAGCTGAAATAACATGCTGTCCGATAAGCAATTCGGGATTTCGCCCGGAAATCAGGGATAAATATAACAACGCATCGGCATAACGGGAGACCTGTGAGGGGGTTCCGGGAAACAGGATGACAGGGATGGAACAATTCCGGCATATATGCTGAACAACCTCATCCAGGTGATTGGATATGACGAGGCTTCCGCCAACGAGCAAATAATCCACTTTCGCTTCTACGGCCAGAGTGGTTAGCTCGTCAATTTTTTCTGCGTTCACATTGTCCGGATCGATCAGAACGGCGAAGGACTTATGCCCTCCCCTTTTCTTTGCTAACAAGGACTCGTAAATGGATTTCTTCATTCGCTATTGCCGTTGGTAGTAATGTAAAATTGCGAAAATTTTTCGGCTTTAAGGGGGTCATCCTGAAAGAATATAAATTTTGCGTATTTATAAAAGAATGTAAATCCGCAAGATTTCCGCGAATCTACGGAAGATATCCTCAAAAAGATATGCTTTTCGTAAAATCCTGCTCAATCTCTTTAATAAAGATAGAGAATTCAGGTGACCGGAACAAACCGGAAGGTTACAAACGGAGATAGGTGCCTAATTGGAGGATATGATTGACGGAAGAGCTGGTTCCTGCACCATTTACATATTGGTTCATATACCCTATCTCCGTATCGAATTGTTTGCTGAACCGGTAACCGAAGGCAAAGAAGGCCCTGTTCTGATCGAAGATTTTTCCATTGACTGCTGAGGCGTCACCCACATTTACAAACAGTTCATTTTGCAGGGCCGCGAAAAACCCCTGGTTAAAACTACGCTGACTGCCACCTGTCTTTCCTCCTGAACTCTGTGCTGTTGCTCCCTGACCGCCTGTTCCCTGATTTTCTCCTGACTGGCCGCTTACAGGAATGACTCCCCGGACAAAATAGCGCAGACGATTGGCATAGGCATGCCCGTTGCCGGTCAGGGTATTCCCGCTCACATGATGTTTCGGAAGAAAACGTTGCTCCAGCCGCAGCCGGTGTGAAACTGCCGTGGCTCTTGCAGCAGGGGAGAAATGTAAGGGATGGGTATATACCATTTGTTGCCAGGTCCGATGTTCCGGAAGGTAACCTGTGACTTCCCCGGACCTGCGCTGCTGATAAATATAGGCGTATCCTACTGTGGCCGTAAGACGAGGTGTCAGGTAGAAATTGATACCTGGCCGGATCATCAATGCCTGAACCTGTTCCAACTGGCCGGTGGAGCGTAACTGGCCGTCAAAATAAAGACCTGTCTTATCATTGAGTTTATAATTCTGAAAGGTTCCCAGCCAGCCGGCGAATTGCGACTGGGCAGAAGAAGACAAACACAAGGAAAGCATTATTGGTAAAATAACGAAGGTAAACGTAACGGGGCGTGTCGGTTGGTGTTTTAGGATCATTCCCCAAAAAGAAGAAAAAAAAATCAAAAGAAATGATAAAATTTTCAGCGTTGACTTTGGTCATTGTTCTTCGGTCAATGTCCATCTGTTTGTCATCAGGTTGTCACTTATACATTTAACACTTTTTTTTCATGTGATCAAATCTTTTTTAAACTGCAGGGATCTTTAAGCGGACCTTCCAACTGTGCAAAAATCGATTAACCCTTAACCGGTGTGACCTTCAAAAAACTGGCCCGGTTTTTTCCACAACATGTGCAAAAGATGGGAGTGGAAATATCAGAATCAAAAAATACTTTCGTTATCCCACCAACCGTCAAAATAAGTACATCAACTTTTAAACAGCGTTCACCGTATGGCAACTAAAAAGCAATCCCCGAAGGGCCTTTCCTTCGACCGCCGGTTCACCAGGGACGATATCAACGTCTTCGATCAATTTGCTTATGATTTCAGGACTTCGGTGATCCGAAATCCAAGCGGAGAAGTGGTGTTCGAAATGACGAATGTGGAAGTGCCCAGGCAGTGGAGCCAGATTGCAACGGATATTCTCGCTCAAAAATATTTTCGCAAGGCCGGGGTGCCCCAGCCAGACGGCTCTATGGGAAGAGAAGGATCGGTCAAACAGGTTGCGCACCGTATGGCCAATTGCTGGAAGGTCTGGGGTGAGCGCAACGGCTATTTCGCTACAGAAAAAGATGGACAGGTCTTTTACGAAGAACTGGTCTACAGTATACTGGATCAGGCCTGTGTGCCCAATTCCCCGCAATGGTTCAATACCGGTCTGCATGAAAGTTATGGGATCACCGGCAAACCGCAGGGCCATTATTTCGTAGATCCGGCTGACGGGGAACTAAAAAAATCCACTTCTGCCTACGAAAGACCGCAGCCCCATGCGTGCTTTATTCTAAGTGTGGACGACGATCTCGTCAATGACGGCGGCATCATGGATCTTTGGGTCCGCGAAGCCCGCATCTTTAAATACGGTTCCGGAGTAGGAACTAATTACTCTCATATCCGCGGTGAAGGAGAAAAACTGAGCGGAGGAGGTACTTCCAGTGGTCTGATGAGTTTCCTGAAGATAGGAGACCGTGCAGCAGGTGCGATCAAATCCGGGGGCACTACCCGCCGGGCAGCAAAAATGGTCTGCCTTGATCTCGATCATCCCGAGATCATGAATTTTATCAACTGGAAAGTGGAGGAAGAAAAAAAGGTCGGGGCTTTGATTGCTGCAGGTTATGCCAGCGATTACGAAGGTGAAGCCTATAAGACCGTTTCCGGACAAAATTCCAATAATTCCATCCGTATTTCAAACGATTTTTTTGAAAAGCTGGAAAAGGGCGAAGACTGGGAGCTAATCGCCCGCAGCGATAAAAAAGTTATGAAACGCATTCCTTCCAGAGAAGTCTGGAACCAGATTGCGTATGCAGCTTGGCGTTGTGCTGACCCGGGTACCCAATACGATACTACCATCAATGAATGGCATACGTGCCCGAATGGTGGCCGCATCCGGGCTTCCAACCCTTGCTCCGAATACATGTTTATCGACAACACGGCTTGCAATCTCGCCTCTGTTAACCTACGCCGGTTCTATGACGAAGGAACGAACAGTTTTGATGTGGAGGGATTCGCCTATTGCTCCCGTTTATGGACAACTGTTTTGGAGATCTCGGTGCTGATGGCGCAGTTCCCTTCCAAAGAAGTGGCAAGACTTTCCTATGACTACCGGACCCTTGGATTGGGTTATGCCAATTTAGGATCCATGCTGATGGTGATGGGAATTCCGTATGACAGTGAGGAAGCCCGCGGAATCGCCGGGGGCATTACCGCTATTATGACCGGAGTAGCCTATAAGACTTCCGCAGAACTGGCCGGAGTATTGGGTGCCTTTCCAAAATATGAGGAAAATAAGGAGCATATGTTGCGGGTGATGCGTAATCACCGTCTGGCAGCCTATGATGCCGATGAATATGAGGGCTTGCAGATCAAACCTCAGGGGATCAAGGCCAGATATTGCCCGGATTATCTCTTGAAAGCTGCGACCAAGGCCTGGGACGAAGCCGTGCAGCTAGGAGAGAAATTCGGTTACCGGAATGCACAGGCAACCGTTATCGCGCCTACCGGAACGATCGGATTGGTAATGGATTGTGATACGACTGGGGTAGAGCCGGATTTTGCGCTGGTAAAATTCAAAAAATTATCGGGTGGGGGATATTTTAAGATCATCAACCAATCCGTACCGGCCGCTCTTAAAAATCTTCACTATACCGAAAAGCAGATCGATACGATCGTAAAATATGCCGTAGGGTCAGGGACCTTTGCCGGAGCACCTGCCATCAATCATCAGACCTTGAGCGAAAAGGGTTTTATCGCGGCAGAAATCAAAAAGTTGGATGCCGCCGTAGGCTCGGCTTTCGAGATCGGATTCGTATTCAATGTATATTCACTCGGCGAAGAATGCCTGCAACGTCTGGGATTCAAACCGGCACAATACTATAATTTTGAATGGAGCTTGCTGGAAGCCCTGGGCTTCTCCGATGAGGAGATAGAAGCCGCCAATAATTATGTCTGCGGGACAATGACCGTCGAGGGTGCGCCTTTTCTGAAAGAAGAACACCTGGCGGTATTCGATTGCGCCAATAAAAACGGGAAGATAGGCCGGCGTTTCATCCATGCTCATGGTCATATCCGGATGATGGCAGCAACACAGCCTTTTATCAGCGGCGCTATTTCCAAAACCATCAATCTACCGAATGAAGCGGTAGTGGAAGAAATTGCCGATTCCTATATGCTCAGCTGGCAACTGGGATTAAAGGCCTGTGCCCTTTACCGCGATGGTTCCAAACTATCCCAACCCCTCAGTACCAAATCGGATAAGAAAAAGAAAGAAGGCGAAACCGACAAAGACGCGGTCGCGGCACCGGAAGCCTTGGGAGAACAACAATCTGCAGACAGTAGTTCCAATATCGTCGACATGGCCAAACTGACTGTGCAGGAATTGCTGGAAGAAGTCCAAAAGAGGGTACAGGCTTCACCGGATACCAAGCTAAAAAGGGCGTTGGCCACCATCGTGGAGCGCAGAACGCTTCCGGCCAAACGCAGGGGATTTACCCAAAAAGCCAAGATCAACGGCCAGGCTATCTTTTTACGCACAGGCGAATACAGCGATGGAACGGTAGGGGAGATCTTTATAGACATGGCAAAAGAAGGGGCGACCATGCGTAGCATGTCCAATTGTTTTGCGATCGCCATTTCCATTGGTCTGCAATATGGGGTGCCCCTGGAAGAATTCGTAGAGAAATTTGTATTTACCCGTTTCGAACCCTCGGGCATGGTTGACCATCCGAATATAAAGAGTACGACCTCGATCGTGGACTTTATCTTCCGGACACTGGCTTATGAATATCTTGGCCGGACGGATCTGGTCCATGTGCTGGACAAACCGGAGATCAATAATGCAGGAACCGATGACTGGGATGATATCCCAACTTCCCTGGAGTATGATAAAAATACCCCGGAATTAAGCGATGTGCGCATCGTTGCCAAAGCAGGTGGAGGACCAACCGCCGGCGGATCCCCTGCAGGTGGATCAGCAACCGGAGCCGGGCCAGGTTCTTCCGGAGGAGGCGTTTCAGGTAGTTCGGCAGGGCAAACTGGTCAATCCGGGCCTACCGGACAGCCGGGACAACCCGGACAGGCTTCCAAAAGCCCCAGGATGGCAGCGGCTAAGGGAGATAACAGTAACGGTCTTGAAGCGTTTAACAGGGCGGCAAAGACCATGCAGAGCGATGCTCCGGCCTGTAATACCTGCGGCCATATTACCATACGTAGCGGGACCTGTTATAAATGCCTGAATTGTGGCAATAGCATGGGATGTAGTTAGAAGGGGGAATCGGGAAACGAAAACAGTTACAAATATGAAATAACATAATTTATTCCCTTACGAACATATTTAGGGGAAAGAGTTTCGACGGTACATAATCAATAAACAATTTCATCCCCCCATTTCCATGGGGGGATCTTCTTTGGACCCGGGGCTTCCTTTTTTAAATATGTCGCCCCGGGTCCAAAGAATCAAATGCGTAGCGCCCAAAGGGCAAAGCCCTTTGGGAAATCCCATGGGAGAAAACCGTTGTTTTATAATGAATATGAGCCCTTGAAAACCCCCTTGATGAAGACTATTGCGTTTTTAACCTATTTCCTTAATTTCCTTAATGAGGATTAGGATTTCTGGCCTCGGGGTAGTCGACTACCCTTTCAGTTTGTCGACTACCCCCTCCGGTTGTCCCATTAGCCTGAAAGGAATAAAAGGTCGGTTATTTATTTCGGGGAATTGGCACTAAATTTCGTCTCTGTTTCGTTCTTTAAATCCGTAATAACCTAAATCGAAAAACATGACACGTATCCAGACCCTTCTAATTGCCGTTTCTCTTTTATGTTTATTTTCCTGCAGTCGTTCCGTCACCCCCGGCGAAGCAGCCAATCGCCATTATGGTCGTTGCAGGGATGTCCGGTAATCGGATGGGCCTATAAGAGTTTTAGTAACCTTTCCTGACTTTTAGTAATGAATTGGCTATTCCGAACATTTCGGAATAGCTTTTTTGCGTTTTGAACCCACCCCGGATACCCGCCTATATTTAAAAAATAGTCTCATTTCCCTTATTTTTACGCGCACAAACTACTTACCCTAATAATGCCCATGCATGATCACTATTCAATTCGGATACATTAAGAAGCAGGTGCTGGATGGATTACGCAGCCATTTTTTTAGCCGACCCGAAATAAAGACATTGGTTATTATCATCAATGTATTTGCTATCCTGTCGGCCACCCTTTTTTACCTAAAAAGGATCCAGGCGGTATCCTTCCTCCTTTTTTCCGTGCTTTGGTTCCTGCTTTGGATAGCCATCCGGAGGCTATTGCCCCTGAGCATCTACAAAAAATCCTCCACCTTCCAGGATCACTTTATCCTTACCTTCCAGGAAGACCAGGGAATCCTGCTGGAAACCCAAAAAGGACAGCAATTATGGCCCTGGGGAAAATTCAGCGCATTTAAAGAGACCTTATACTTCTTTCATGTGTATTTCGATGCCCGGTCCTTTTTTATGATCCCTAAGGACGCATTCAGCGGAATCACGGAGATCCAGGCTGCCCGTAAGCTACTGAAGGAAAAGATCAGGAAATAGCGGGACTTGTCTCCTGGGGTTGTAAAAAAACAGGAGACACCCTCGGGCCTCTGATTTGCCCGGGGCTATATGAATATAGCCCCTGTGGCGGCTCTAATGATTGGCCCTTCGGGCGGCGCATTAAGAAATCATTGTTTTTAACAGTTTTCTGCACTATTAATTTTCCCTTCTTGCCAAACTGATTTAACTTGCCGGGGTCGGCCACAATAAAAATTCCAGTAAAGGGTTTTATTAATCACTTAAATCAGTAGCTATTAACTCTCCCTTTAACCTGACCTCACATGACTAAATTAAGTTTCAATAATAAAAGCAGCTCCTTCTACACTAGCCTTAAAGCATCTGTAGATCAATACTTTACTACCCAAAAGATCAAAAAAACGGGTAATTGGAAATTATACACCAAGACCTGGGTGCTGATACCGGCATCCCTCATCATTTATACCACCTTGCTGGTCCTGTTCAGCCGATCGCAGGCCCCGTTCGGAACCGGTCTGATCCTTGGCGGTATAGGTCTTTGTGCTACCCTTGGCCTGATCCTGGCCAGTATCGGGTTTAATGTCATGCACGATGCATGTCATGGCAGTTACTCCACCAAAGGCTGGGTTAATGAATTCATGGGTCTTTCCCTGAATGCGCTGGGCGGAAATGCCTTCATCTGGAAATTCAAGCATAACATTATTCATCATACCTATACAAATGTGGATGGGATCGACGATGATATAGCCAAAAGCCCGATCATGCGCCAGTGTCCCAGTCAGAAATGGGTTCCCGCACATCGGTTCCAGCACATCTACGTAGTATTGGTATATGCAATTTCTTCCATCGCCTGGGTGGCGATGATGGACTTTAATAAATACTTCAAAGGAAAGATCGTTTCCACTCCTATGCAGAAAATGGATCTGAAGGAACATATTATTTTCTGGCTAAGCAAGGTTTTATATGCAGTTTTTTATATCCTGGTTCCCGCTTATTTTGTCGGATGGGGAACCTGGGCGGTAGGATATCTGAGTATGGCAGTAACCCTTGGCTTGGTTCTGGCCATCGTATTTCAACTGGCTCATGTCGTAGAACATGCCGAATTTGTGCATATTGAAGAAGATGAAACGATCAAACTGGATGAAGAATGGGCCATCCACCAGGTAAAAACTACGGCTAATTTTGCCCGCAGCAATAAATTGATCTCCTGGTATGTAGGGGGATTGAATTTTCAGGTTGAGCATCATTTATTTCCCCGCGTCAGCCATGTACATTATCCCGCGATCAGTAAGATCGTAAAAAGCACCTGCCAGGAATTTGGGATTCCCTACAATGAATTTCCAACGATGGCACGCGCCATCGCTTCCCATTTCAAAATGATGAGGGAACTGGGCAGAAGACCCCAGACTGCGAATTTATGATCATGCCTGGATTCTCTTAAAAGCTTGTCCTGGTCATACAGGCGGGTCTATCTCGGCTTATACTTACTTCCTTCGAATATTTCCCGGGCAGGCGTTCGCATTACTTCATCAGGTGTAATGCCCTCATGAACAGACGCATATTTTTTTATGATCTGCCAGCCGACCCAGGCGCCGATATTGCCGGGAGCATTATCAGGCATGCCCATAGTCTTTGGGCCTTCGCCTACAAAGTTCTTGATGATATCCGGTTCGATAGTGTAGAGATCGGTATTCTGCAGGAAAAAATTCCAGATAATCCCCTCATTGGAAGAGATCCAATCCAATTGTTTTTTGGTATATCCAGTCTTGATGCTATCGGGAGTTTCCGGCATCAGCCGATCGGTCAGCCACCAGTATTTGCCTTTTCCAATCATCTGTTCGATCAGGGGTTTGTTGTCGCTGTTGTCGGGGAAAAGGTCTTCGGCTAAGACCCGCATACAATTGGTGCTGATATAAGCCGGTTCAAAACGCCTGGAAAGATAAGGAGGATACATGTCCAGTCCTTTCCCTTCCAGATAAAAAGGAGAATGCCCTCCGCCGTAGGACTGAAGACCGATTGCCAGGGCATAAGGAGTGATGGCTACCCCTGGTCCATCGAAAGGACCGATAAAAGTCACGACTTTCTGCGGCAGGTTATAAGCAGGGAAATAATATTTCAGGTGCCGGAACCCTTCTCTTAATTCGTTTTCCAGCCAATCCAGGCGTTCATATTTTTTTTCCAGCGAATCCCTTACGGGCAGATAAGAAACCAGGAATTGCCGGGTAGCCCGGAAGGCCAATTGATTGCTGTCGGCAAGGGGACCCGCACCCAGTATATTGGCGACAAAATCATTGGTGAAATAGGGGAATTCTTTGTTCAGCTTTTGCAGTCCGGGAACGATATTGTTGGAATCCAGGGTGAAAAAAGCCTTATCGAAACGTTCGATATGCACCTCCTTTACCGCAACACCGGAAACATCGGGAGATTTTCCTTTATTGCCACATCCGGACAGTACGCAGGTGGTAATCAGGAGGAACGCGAACGGGGAAAGGCGGTAAAAAGGGTTCTTCATAAGCGAAATAACAGAGATTTGATCAGATTAACGGGAATAACCACGGATTAGTATATTATCCCTTTCATGGGCATGTTTCCCAATTCGCGTAAATTTGCCGTATGAAAATCGTAATGGCCCAGCAAAATTATCATGTAGGGAATTTTGAAGAAAATGTGGGGAAGATACTCGATGGCGTCCGCCGTGCAAAAGAGGTCGGCGCAGACCTGGTCGTGTTTTCTGAATTGTCCGTCTGTGGTTATCCCCCCCGTGATTTTTTGGAATTTGAGGACTTTATCGGACAGTGTTATGCCGCTATCGACCGAATCAGGGAAGTAGCCGATACGATAGGGGTGATCGTGGGTTCTCCTGCCCGAAACCCGGTTGGGGAAGGGAAGGACCTTTTCAACGCCGCCTGGCTTCTTTATGAGAAGGAAATAAAAGGGGTTGCCCATAAGACCTGTTTGCCAACTTATGATGTTTTTGATGAATACCGGTATTTCGAGCCGGGTTATAACTGGAAGGTGATTCCCTTTAAAGGCAAAAAAATAGCGCTTACCATCTGTGAGGATATCTGGAACCTGGGAGACAACCCTTTGTACAGATGGTGTCCGATGGACGAGTTGATAAGACAGCATCCCGATCTTATGATCAATATCTCCGCTTCTCCTTTCGATTACGATCATCAGGATGATCGTAAGGAAGTGGTGCGGCAAAATGTCCTGAAATATGGATTGCCGATGTATTATTGCAATGCGGTCGGATCCCAGACGGAGATCGTATTTGACGGCGGAAGCCTGGTATATGATGCAAAGGGGCAATTGGTAAAAGAAATGAATTATTTCGAAGAGGATTTCGCTCTGGTGGAATTGCCCGAGCCTGTACCTCCTTTATTCATGGAATTGGCTCCGGGGTTTTCCTTTGCCATAAAAGACGAATCAGTATCCGCGCCTGCAGGAGCTTCAACAACCGGTGCTTCAGCAGGAAAAAGGAGAGAGGAGGAGCTGCCAGGGAATCGCGGGTTTGACAAGGAAATGCGGGTGTCAAAATTGAATGATCCGGATAAAGTGATCGGGTACCTGACCGGGGAGGAGAATATCCGGCAGATCCATAAGGCCCTGGTCCTGGGAATCCGGGATTATTTTTCCAAGATGGGTTTTAAAAAGGCCATTTTAGGGAGTAGCGGTGGGATCGATAGCGCCGTCACCCTTGCGCTGGCCTGCGAGGCACTGGGAAAGGAAAATGTTCGGGCGATCCTTTTACCTTCTCCCTATTCTTCGGATCATTCCGTAAGTGATGCGGAACAATTATCCCGTAATCTTGGCAATCCTTACGATATCGTTCCGATCAGGAATATTTATGAATCATTTCTAAAGACGCTTGAACCCGTCTTCGATGGGATGGCCTTCGATCTGGCCGAGGAAAATCTCCAAAGCCGCTCCCGCGGCAATCTGTTAATGGCTATCGCCAATAAATTCGGCTATATCCTGCTGAATACTTCCAACAAAAGTGAGTTGTCTACAGGATACGGGACACTTTATGGGGATATGGCCGGAGGGCTTAGTGTATTGGGAGATCTGTATAAAGTACAGGTTTATGCCCTGGCAAAAGAAATTAACAGGAAATCAGTCATCATTCCGGAGAATATCCTGGTGAAAGCCCCTTCTGCCGAGCTAAGGCCCGATCAAAAGGACAGTGACAGTCTTCCGGAGTACGATATACTGGATAAGATCCTGTATCAATATATCGAAAGGAGGCAGGGTCCCAGGGAGATCATTGCCATGGGAATAGAGGAGGCTCTCGTGAAACGGGTACTGCGGATGGTCAATACCAATGAATACAAACGAAACCAGTTCTGCCCGATAATACGCGTCAGCGCCAAGGCATTCGGGGTCGGACGCCGAATGCCGATTGTCGGTAAATATCTTTCCTGAACCGGATCTTTCAGGAAACTCAATGTTTCAGCGAGATCAGGTATCTGACGTTAGCCCCGAGATAGGAAGTATCCTTATAAACGACAAATTTTGTGTCGGTAAGACTGATAATATTCACTCCCCCGGAAAGGAGAGGGTTGAACGTTGCTACCAAAGCTGTTTGATTATTGGTAAAATTCCAATGAAAGGGCAAGGTTTGAGGATCTGAAGATGAACATTTGAGTGAACCTTCATCCATAGTCCCGGAACTGTCCTTCTTAAATTGGTAACTATTATCTTTTGTACAGGTTTCGACCGTGGCATCCCCGAAATCCCCGGCGCTAATGATGCCGTCCTTATTGACATCGATACCGGAAGTATCATATTTCCAGGCAGTTTGGGTGATCAGGGTAACTTTTTCATCAGTGGTATTGTTATTACCGGAGCTGCTTTTGCTGCAGGAAACCCAAAGGGAAAGCAGGACAAAGGAAAATAAACAGGTAAAGGCCCAAGCCAGCTTGTTATTGATGTTCATATTCTTCTATTTAATAATTCAATCTGTACTAAGTAAACCGGGACCTATAACGGATATAATGAGGCCGGTAGTACCCAAACAGCTAAAACAGCAGAATATTGTACCGGAAAAGTTAAAAATATACCTTAAATCAATGTTTCAGAATAATGACATAGCGGGTACTTACGCCTCCAAGGCTTTGATCCGCGAAGATTTCCAGCCAGTCCCGGGTAAGAGATCGGACTTTAAAATACTGGTCCTGGAAATAGAACGTGCTGTCTTTGTTCTGAAAGGACCAGGAAAAAGGCAGGCTGTCCGGATCGGATAATTTGCACTTGACCGGCCCTTCCTCCAGCGAACCGGAGCCGTCGTTCCGAAAGGTGATCGTATTGTCTTTCTCGCAGCCGGCTATCCTGGGGTCCAGGGCATCGAATACTCCGTCTTCATTGGAATCGAATCCTGCTTTTTCATACTTCCAGGAAGCATGCGTAAGCAGTTCCAGATCGTGACCGGAACTGTTATTTTTGTCGCAACTTGCCCCAATAAGGCAAACGGAGAAGGGTATGATCATTCTTTTCAAAAACATACTGCACATTATGACCCATTGGAAGGAAGAAAACCGAAAGAGTTTAATGCAGGATAAAAAAAGACAAACGGGTTCAAAAAAATAATTTTCTGGTAAACTTGGCAGACAAGTTGCCTTTTGAATTCGTATTTTGCAACATAATATTAGAATTATGCTCTATACAGCTGAGGATATCAGGCAGTTAAATAATAAGATCCAATACCAGGGGGCTTTTATCGACCGGTTACGGGATGAAGTGGGCAGGGTGATCGTCGGACAGCATTATATGCTTGACCGCTTACTGATCGGATTGTTAAGTAACGGGCATGTCTTGCTGGAAGGGGTACCTGGTTTGGCAAAGACCCTGGCTATCAAATCCCTTTCCCAGGCGATCCATGCCAAATTCAGCAGGATACAATTCACCCCGGACCTTTTACCGGCGGACGTTATCGGGACCATGATCTACAATCAGCAGAAACATGAATTCATAGTACGGAAGGGGCCGATCTTTGCCAATTTTGTATTGGCCGATGAGATCAACCGTGCTCCCGCCAAAGTTCAAAGTGCCTTGCTGGAGGCGATGCAGGAAAGACAGGTCACGATCGGTGATACCAGTTACAAACTGGAAGAACCCTTCCTGGTTCTGGCGACCCAGAATCCGCTGGAGCAGGAAGGAACCTATCCTCTCCCTGAAGCACAACAGGATCGATTCATCATGAAGGTGATCGTGGATTATCCCACCAAACAGGAAGAACAATTGATCATACGGCAAAATGTCCAGAGCTTGCAGGCTCCCCAGGTGGAGCAGGTGGTGTCCATGCAGGAGATCAAAGAGGCCAGGGATCTTTCCAGGCAGATCTATATGGATGAAAAGGTGGAGCATTATATCCTGGACATCGTATTTGCCACCCGGACCCCGGAAAAATATAAACTGGAAAAGCTGAAACCGCTGATCGCCTACGGAGGCAGCCCAAGGGCCAGTATCAATCTGGCACTTGCCGCAAAAGCCAATGCCTTTCTCAACAAGCGGGGTTATGTGATACCGGAGGATGTGCGGACTATCTCAAAAGATGTACTGCGTCATCGTCTGGGTCTCACTTACGAGGCCGAGGCGGAGAACGTCAATGTAGAGCAGGTGATCGATGAAGTATTAAAAGCCATTCCGACGCCATGATCCTCACCACCGCCGAAATATTAAAAAAAGTACGTGAGCTTGAAATAAAAAGCAAACGGCTTACCCGTCATTTATTTACCGGAGAATATCATAGCGCCTTCAAGGGACGGGGAATGAGTTTCCGGGAAGTGAGGGAATATGCTGCGGGAGATGATATCCGTTTTATCGACTGGAATGTTTCGGCAAGATTCAATACTCCCTTCAGTAAGCTCTTCGAGGAAGAAAGGGAATTAACGGTGATGCTCCTGGTGGATGTGAGCGCCAGTTCCCTGTTCGGGACCGTGCATACCCGGAAAAAAGACCTGATCACGGAGATCTGTGCAGTCCTGGCCTTTTCTGCCATAAATAATAACGATAAAGTGGGGATGATCCTTTTCAGCGATAAGATCGAAAGTTATATACCACCTAAGAAAGGAAGGGATCATGTGTTGTACATTGTGCGCCAGTTACTCACCTCGGAGCCCAAACGGAAAGGGACCAGCCTGAACGAAGCCATCCGTTTTCTTAACCGTTCAACCCGTCAGAAAAGCATTGTTTTTTTGCTCAGTGACTTTGTAGACGGGCCTGGAACAGAAGGAAAATCTGCGGGTGTCGGCGAGAAATTTGAGGATGCGCTGAAAGTTGCCGGGAAAAAACACGACATGATCGGCATTAAAATTTATGATAAAATGGATATGGAATTGCCGGCCATCGGATTGATAGAAGCCGAGGACTCGGAGACGGGAGCCCGCAGCTGGGTGGACACCAATGACTACCTGGTCCGTTCGAATTACCAACAGCATTTCTTAACCCAGACGGAGCAATGCAAGGGCATTTTTCATAAGGCCGGTTCCGATCTCCTTCACCTGCGTACGGATGAGGACTACGTTAAAATATTGCAGCGATTTTTCATCGCGCGCCACAGGCCCGGATAGTTTCATGAACATACGAATAGTACATATTATTACCTGCATCTTTGGTTTCCTGTTTCTGACAGGAATCGTTGCTTCAGCGCAGAATAAACCGGCGGAGCCTCATTTGTCGGTAAAGGCCATCGTGGATAAACAACAGATCCTCATCGGACAGCCGATCCAATTAATGCTGGAGGTAACAGTCCCTCCGGATGCCTCTCCGGTTTGGCCTTCACTGGATTCGCTCCCTCATTTTGAGTGGGTGGAAAAAGGAGGAGTGGATTCGGTCTTTCATCCGGACGAACATCTGTTTCGTCAGCATCTGATCGTCACCAGTTTTGACTCAGGGGCCTGGGCCATTCCCCGGCTACCCTTTACCGTAAGGAGTAAAACCTATTTCAGTGATTCGGTAAGAATTGAGGTCGGGTATACGAAAATCGATCCGAACCAGGATTATCACGACATTAAAGATATTATCGATATTCCGAATCCGTTTGCGAAATGGATCGGCTGGATCCTGGCCTTGGTAACGCTTTGCTCGCTGGCGCTGGTGGTATGGCTGGTTCGGAAAAAGAAAAAGGAAAATGACGCTGTCCAGGTCGCCGCGCCGCTTTTGTCACCCTACGAAGAAGCCATAAAAGGTTTGGAGGAACTGGAAACACAAAAGTTGTCTGAGAATGGGAAGGTGAAAATATATTATACCCGTCTGAATGATATACTCCGCCTTTTTGTATTACGCAAACTGGGGATTGCCAGCCTGGTGGAGACGAACGAAGAATTGATCGGACAACTCCGGAAATTGCCGATCACCACCGAACAGTTTACCGGGCTGGCGGAGACTCTTCGTATGAGTGATTTTGTGAAATTTGCGAAATATCAGCCGGGAATAGCCGATAATGAACATAATTGGAGGGTGATCCGTTCCTCCGTTGAACTATTAAACACCATAGAGAAATAAGTGCTGTACGATTGGTATCAACATATCTATTTCCGCCATCCGGCATTTTTCGGGCTTTTTGCCCTGGTGCCTTTCCTTATCTATTGGGAGCTGCGAAAATCCGGCAATAGGCAGGGAACCTTGCTGATGTCCACCATCCGCCCTTTTGCGGGCCTCCGTTCCTGGAAGAACATGCTGCGGCCCGTTCCTTTTATCCTTCGTATGCTGTCCGTCTGCTGCCTTATCCTGGCACTCGCGAGGCCTCAGACCCGTAATGATGAGCAACAGGTCAACGGTGAAGGTATAGATATCGTTTTGTGTCTTGATATCAGCGGTAGTATGCTGGCGCAGGATTTTACCCCGAACCGTATGGAAGCGGCCAAGAATGTGGCAGGTGAATTCATCGATAACCGACCGACCGACCGTATCGGTCTGGTCATATTTTCCGGGGAGAGTTTTACCATGTGTCCGCTTACGACTGACCGTATCGTATTAAAAACCCAGCTGGCCAATGTGCAAAGCGGTCTTCTGGAAGATGGTACGGCCATTGGGTCGGGTCTGGCTACCGGGGTAGACCGTCTGCGTTCGTCACCTTCGAAGAGCAAGGTCATCATCCTGTTAACGGATGGGGAGAACAATGGCGGATTGATCGATCCGAATACAGCCAAAGAGATTGCCAAATCTGTCGGCGTGCGTGTCTATACGGTCGGTATGGGAACAGAAGGATATGCGCCGGTTCCGGTACAAACTCCGGGAGGAGTGGTGATGCAAAGGGAAAAAGTGAATATCGATGAGAAACTGCTGACCCAGATCGCGAAGGAAACCGGAGGGACCTACTACCGGGCCACGGATAATGAAAGCCTGAAAAACATATATGCGGAGATCGACCGGTTGGAGCGATCGAAGATCGAGGTGACGGCCATACGACGATACGAGGAGGAGTTTTTTCCATTTGCGCTGGCGGCGGCCATACTGCTTTTGCTGGACCTGGTATTGCGATGGACCTTATTGAGGAAATTTCCATAGCACTTAATGAAGTATCCTTAGCACTTAATAATGAGCATGACGGGAACGATATACAAATCCACGGGTAGCTGGTACGTGGTTAAAACCAAGGCGGGGGAAATCTGGAATGCCCGGCTTAAGGGAATCTTTAAGCTCGATGGGATCACGTCAACAAATCCGGTTGCCGTAGGCGATATCGTGGAAATGGAGATCGAAAATGAGGAGAGTAAGACGGCTACCATTACAGAAATTTATGAGCGGAGGAATTATATCAACCGGCAATCACCTGCCCACCGGTTACATCATCATATTGTCGCCGCTAATATCGATCAGTCCCTTCTCCTGGTTACGTTAAAAGATCCCCGGACTTCGGAGGGATTTATCGATCGATGGCTGGTCACCTGTGAAGCCTATCATGTACCGGCGGTTCTCCTGTTTAATAAAGCAGACATTTACCGGGCCAAAGAAGAAAGCCGGTTCGGCCTGTGGAAGGAGATGTATGAAGCGGTCGGATACCAGGTTATCCGGATGAGTGTGGAGACCGGTGAAGGTGTAGGACAGGTGAAAGAAATGCTGCAGGGAAAAGTGAGTTTGCTCAGCGGGCACTCCGGGGTTGGTAAATCCTCTTTTTTGAATGCCATCTTTCCTTCGCTGCAACGAAAAACGCAGGACGTCAGCGGGTGGAGCGGCAAGGGGATCCATACGACTACCTTCGCGGAAATGTTCGATCTCCCCACTCCGGGAGGACAGATTATAGATACTCCGGGTATGCGGGAGTTTGGGCTGGTAGATATCTCCCGTCCTGAATTATCCGGCTATTTTCCGGAGATGCGTGCGCTGGCCGGTCAGTGCCAGTTCAATAACTGTCTGCATATGGAAGAACCCGGTTGTGTGGTCAAAGAGGCGGTCAGCCAGGAAAAGATCGCCATGGACCGCTATGTAAGTTACTGTACGATTCTCGACTCCATTGGTGGCAAACAATATTGACTACAACCTTTTAAAGGCATTGCAATTACCCTTTCCCGTCATTTCGTGCTTTGGATAACATTTTAACATTTTATGCCGGACCAGACCGGGGAAATTGGCATACAATTCGTTAATACCACCCCTAAAGGGGAATGTGTAATGGATTTTACTAAAAAAAAGAGGATGATAGATGGGTTGATCCGGCTAGCTTTATTGCTGGGTATTGTATATTTCGGTTTTGTATTTCCTGATTCATTTTCGGATCATAACAAGATGGTCCATTTTGCCGCCCATGTGGGCATGAGTTTCCTGGTAGCTTCCTTCATGTATGTAGTCTGTAACCTCAAACTCCGGATCAGTAAAAAGAATTCCTATATTTTATTAGTAATCGTCACCCTTTTCATCGGGGCCGTCTATAAATATTTTGAGATCGCCGGACAGGGTCTCCTGCATACGTATAGCCTGACAACCTTACTGGAACTTACAGGTGTGTATACCTCCATGTCACAGAATACGGCAGGCATCCTGGCCGCCATCCTCCTGATTCAGTATTTTATCGAATATCAGCAATTGCTGTATTCGAAGTGGTTGAAAAGAAATCAGTCCTTTTAATACCTGCTTTTCCGGGTCAATATTTCCTACTCTATAAGAGGTCATTTTGCGGAAAAATTTCCACAATTATGTTTGGATTTCGATTGGTTTAAAATTTGCGAGATTGGTTTACGCAGATATACTGAACCCTGAATCGTTAACACAACATCATTGAAAAATGACAACAACATTACCCAAAACAGCTACCGGAATTTCCGGACTCGATGAGATAACCGGAGGAGGGCTTCCTGCCGGACGCCCTACCCTGGTCTGCGGAGAAGCAGGCAGCGGAAAGACCTTACTGTCGCTTGAATTTATCGTAAGAGGAGCGACGCTGTTCGATGAGCCCGGTGTTTTCATGGCCTTTGAAGAAAAAATGGAAGAACTGACCATGAACGTGGCTTCTATGGGCTTCGATCTGGAGAAATTACAGGACGATAAATTATTAAAGGTCGATCATGTTTATATCGAACGAAGTGAGATAGAAGAAACCGGGGAATATGATCTGGACGGCCTGTTTATCCGCCTGGGTCATGCTATTGACAGTATCGGGGCCAAACGCGTAGTATTAGACACGATCGAAACCCTTTTTGCAGGGCTTAACAATGAAAGTATACTCAGGTCTGAATTAAGAAGGCTTTTTCTCTGGCTGAAAGAAAAAAATGTTACGGCGATCATTACGGCCGAAAGGGGGGAGGGTTCATTGACCAGGCAAGGCCTTGAAGAATATGTTTCGGATTGTGTTATCCTGCTTGACCACCGCGTGAACAACCAGATCTCGACCAGGCGTCTGCGGGTGGTAAAATACAGGGGATCGATGCATGGCACCAATGAATATCCTTTTTTGATCGACGGGGATGGATTTTCCGTATTGCCTGTTACAGCACTGAAATTGGGGAATACGGTATCTTCCAAACGGAAATCGTCGGGTATTCCGGAATTGGATGGAATGTTGGGCGGGAAAGGATACTATGAAGGCAGCAGCATATTGATTTCCGGAACGGCGGGAACCGGTAAAACGAACATCGCTGCCTGTTTTGCCCACGAAGCCTGTCTGAACAACGAAAAATGTATTTTTTTCGCTTTCGAGGAATCTCCCAGCCAGATCATTCGTAATGTCCGCTCCATCGGCATAGATCTGGCAAAGGATGTGGACAATGGTTTGCTGAGGATCTATTCCTCCAGGCCCACCCTTTATGGATTGGAGATGCATCTGGTATCCATTTATAAAGAAGTAAAGAAATTCAAACCCAGAATAGTTATTCTGGATCCCATCACCAATCTTACCACCGTCGGTCAAATGAGCGAGGTAAAATCTATGCTTATGCGCCTGATCGACCTTTTCCAGGAAGAGCAGATCACCGTTTTGTTCACGGCATTGACGCTCAATAACACCGTGAATGAACAGGCGGATGAAGGAATATCTTCCCTGGTGGATACCTGGATAATGGTAAGGGATATGGAATGGAACGGGGAACGCAACAGGGGGTTGTATATCATGAAATCCAGGGGTATGAAACATTCCAACCAGGTAAGGGAATTTATGATAACCAATGCGGGTCTGACCCTTATGGACGTATACCTGGGGCCTGAAGGCGTATTGACGGGATCTGCACGGGAGGCTCAGAAATTGCAGGAGGAAACAGGAAAGGCTTTGCAGCACCAGGCGGTCGATCGTAAAGACAGAGAAATAGAACGCAAGCGTCAGATGCTGGAGAGCAAGATTTCAGGTTTGAAAGTGGAATTTGAATCCATGCAGGAGGAATTAAATAAAACCTACCAGGATGAAGAATTAAAAAGGGACATCATAGATAAGGCTAGGAATAAAATAACCGCATTCCGGAGAAACGTTGATCCGGATGACCGGAAATTAAATAAGTAAAGAAAAAGCGGGGGATTTATGGAAACGACTGAAGAAACCTGGGAATTGCGTTTATATGTTGCCGGCAAAACTGCCAGGTCGGTAACGGCATTACAGAATCTTAAAAAATATTGTGCAACGCATCTGGAAGGTAAATACCGCATCGAAATCGTTGATCTGCTGGTCCATCCCCAATTGGCAGAAGGAGACCAGATCCTGGCTATTCCCACCCTGGTGAGAAAAATGCCGGAGCCTATACGAAAGATAATAGGCGATCTGTCAAACGAAGAGAAAGTACTGGTAGGACTAAATATTCGCCCGGTAAATTAATTGGAAACCTGTAAACTAATTGGAAATGGAATTTGCTCAGAATGCCACTAAAGATTTATTTCCCGGAGATGCGGATGGACAACAACCTGTCAGGTGGGTTCTGCGGCTTTTTGTAACAGGTGCTTCTCCTAACTCGGTAAGGGCAATAAATAACCTGACGCGGATCTGTGAGTCCCATTTAAAAGGACAATATGAACTGGAGATCATCGATGTCTATCAGGAAAAATCAGCTGCGCAGACCGAGCAGGTCATTGCCTTGCCCCTGCTGATAAAAAAATCTCCCAATCCGCAAAAAAGGCTTATTGGCGATATGTCGGATATTCCCAAGGTATTGAAGGGACTTGGTTTAACCAATCGTGCATAACCAATGGAAATGCAAAAGAAAGCAACATATGATCAGCTGATCGGGGAAATCAACAGGTTGAAGCATGAACTGGAAGAAGCGAATGATACCCTTGACGCCATTCGTAACGGACAGGTGGATGCATTAATCGTACAAGGCAGCGCTGGCCCACAGATCTATTCGCTGAAAAATGCAGATCACACTTACCGTGTTTTCATCGAGACGATGAATGAAGGAGCTTTGACGCTTAATGCTGAAGGGATCATTCTCTACAGCAATTCCCGCTTTTCAGAAATAACGGGAATTTCGCTTGGCAAACTGATCGGTCTGCCTTTTTATATTTTCATTTCTCCGGAACAACAGGGCATATGGAGAGATTTATTCCGGAATGGATGGCGGGCAGAGAGCAAGGGTGAATTATTCATTATGGATAGGAACAAAATACCGGTTCCCCATTTACTGTCCATGAAGACCCTTGAATTGGATGAAGGAATTTGTCTGAGTGTCATCCTTACCGATCTGAGTTTACAGAAGGAGACCCAGCGTCAATTAAAACAAAATAATGAAGAATTGGAGCAGGCGCACCTGATCATGGCCGGTTTAAATGATGATTTGGAGGAGAAAGTCAGGCTGCGTACAAAGGACTTGCTGATGAGCCGCGAGTATTTCAAATTTTTAGCCGATAATATTCCGGTTCTGGTCTGGACGGCCGAGCCTGATGGAGGTCTGAATTATTTTAACAAGCGCTGGCAGGAATTTGCAGGTTTGGAACCACAGGAGTCGAAAGGAATGGAATGGTTGCAATATCTGCATCCGGATGATCTTCCTACGTTTTCAGAGGCTTGGGCCAAAGCGGTCAAGGCGGGTGAGCGGGTTGAAATGGAATACCGGATAAGAAGGGTGACAGACGGGAAATACCGTTGGCACATGGGATATGCCCAACCCTTGAAAGATCAGGACGGCAGGATAGCAGCCTGGTTCGGTACGAATATAGATATCGAGGATCAGAAAAAGGCGGTAGAGAAAAAAGACGAATTTATCGGCATCGCCAGTCATGAGTTGAGGACCCCGCTTACCAGCTTAAAGGCTTATATACAATTGATCGCGGTTGAAAAGGATGGTTTGCCCCCTGAAGTCAATCAATATGTAAGGAAGGCCAATGAATCGATCGGCAAACTGCAGAACCTGATCCGGGATCTGCTGGACGTGAGTAAGATCCATTCCGGAAAACTTGAATTCAGCAAAGGTCCTGTTCAACTTACTGAGCTGATCTGTGACTGTATGGAGAATGCAAGGTATATGAACCCTGCTTATAAGATCATCTTTTATGAAAAAGAGGATCTTATCGTGAATGGCAATAGTGAAAGACTGGAACAGGTCATCATGAACCTGCTGAATAATGCAGTAAAATATTCCCCTCATCACCCGGAGGTCCGTCTTGGAGTCAAAAAAGAAGGAAATGCAGCCCGCGTATCGGTTCGTGATTTTGGAATCGGTCTTTCCGAAGAGAATACAAGCCGGATATTCGAACGGTTTTACCGGGTAGATCATAATTTTGTGGCTGGAGGACTCGGAATGGGGCTTTATATCTCTTCTGAGATCATCAAGGCACACCATGGGTACATGGGTGTGAAAAGCAGGATTGGTGAAGGATCTACTTTTTATTTCGATCTGCCCTTAGGTTGATCTTTACATAGGTTGATCTTTAGGCTTCTCTCAAACTTTGATTTGATCTTCGCCGGAAGGATCTTTTGGAAGGGGAGGATCCTCTTTAATTTCTTCTTTTAAGGACTCCGGGTTTTTCTCATCTCTTTCATCCCCCAAAAGCATCCCCCAGGCCTTAAGGCTTTCTATCCTGTCAAAAACGATCTTGGTAATGGCAATGATGGGAATAGCCAGGAACATGCCGATAATACCCCAGATGCTTTCACCGATAATTACCGCCAGGATCGTGATGAGCGCATTGATACGGAGCCTGGATCCAACGATAAGGGGTAACAATACATTTGCGTCTACCAGGTGAATCCCCAGGATGGCAGCAATAACCAGCAGCACTTTTCCCGCAGCGGCTGCAGTGGCGAACGTGATCAGGGTGGAGAGCAGTAAGGCCGTTATAATCCCTATATAGGGGATGATATTAAAAAGACCGGTGAGGATGCCCAGCAGAATGGCATACTTGACACCCAGCAGCCATAAAGCCAGACAGGTTGCTGACGCTACAATAACCATTTCCAGCAGGAGACCCAAAATATAACTACGGATACTGGACTGTACCCTGGCGAGAATATCATAAACCGTAAGAGAGTTCTCTTCTTTAAAGACGGCCACCAGGAAGCGGGTGATCAGGCGCCGGTAGTACAACAGGAAAAAACTAAAAAACATCGTAAAAACGATAAAAATAATAGCGGAAGACAACGAAAGTACCGCGCTTCCGATTACCGAAGGGCCGGTAGTGAGGATGCGGCTGGTCGCACCGCCAAGGTAATCCATCTGTTGTTTGATGCGTACATGGAATTTGGCGGAGATCCAATGTTGCAATTCGTTCAGGGAGGAGGAGACCTGTTCTTTGAATAGCGGCCAGTCTTCCGAAAGCGTACTGATCTGGGAGCCTACCAGGTAGATCAGACCCAGCACCAAAAGCACAAGCAGGATCACAGACAGGGCAGATGCTGCGCTGCGATAAAACCCGAGCTTATTTTCCATGAAATTAGCCAGGGGCAAAAGTAACATGGCAAAAAGCAGGGCAAAGACAAGAGGTGCCAGTATTGTTTTACCCAAAATAGCAATATAGAACAGGGCAATAAGGCTGACAAGTATGGCCGCAAGCCTGAATAGAAAAGAAGAGGAAGGCACTTTTGAATAGTCCATGAACAATATATTTTAATGCGTACAATAATTTTTATTAATAAGCGGCAAAATACGGGATAAGATGGAGAAAAATCGCCCCACTATACCGGTTATTTCAGCCTGAAATCTGTATAAAAAACCGGTATACTATTTGAATAAAGTAATATAAACTATTCATACCATGAAACCAGCAAATTACAGACAATTGAAAACAAACCGGCTTAGTATACGTAAATCTATACTGCCTGTTGTATTAGTCCTGATAGCAACGTTTGGATCCGGCAAGCTAAAAGCCCAGCAATTTTCGTTAGGATTAAAAGCAGGGGCTAATTTCAGCAATTTTACCGGGGGAGATTTTCAACAGGCGAAAAAGTCAACCCTGGTAGGATTTATGGGTGGTGCCTATGTGGGGTTCCAGTTCGGGGATCATCTTTCCTTACAGCCAGAGGTCTTGTTTTCCACACAAGGTGCAAAGTTTGAAAATACCGGAGTGGGAAAACAGGATTACAAACTATCCTACATTAACGTACCGGTAATGGTCAAATACCGTTTTACCGGTGGGTTTTATTTGGAAATCGGTCCACAGGTGGGCTTTAAGGTCAGCGAGAGCACACCGGATAATACCATCAGCCATTTTGCCAAGGATCTTGATCTTTCCGCAGCGGGTGGTATTGGTTACCAGAGCCCGATCGGACTGGGTATCGGTGCACGATATACGGCGGGGCTTACCAAGGTGGGGGATTTCGATGCAAGTACCGCCAGCCCGAATTTTAAAAATGGAGTAGCCCAGGTATTCGTTTTTTATAATATTTTCAACAATAAAAAATAAGAGCGGGCAAAACTGACTTTATCAAAAAAAACGTTCTGCGCAGGGTTAACAAACTGGCAAAAAGCCATGCTAACTCAGCATAGAACGGTTTTTTATTTATTGTGGCAAACAATACTTAGACAGAATGTCCCATAACGCTGGTAAAGACTGCTCCAAAAAAAATCAGGACATATATCGTTTGGCAGTATTTATCAGTAGTTTGCTTTCCAGGAATTTGGCAACTTCTACAACGGCATCATTATCTTTCCTGGGCGCTTCGCGGAATTTGCGGGGGTAGATCGAGATACCTGTATAAATATTATAATGCAGGGTAAGGATGTGCCCTTTGTAATGAAAATCCCACATCAGGGAATCGAAATCATCTGTCTTTTGTGTGAATTTAATATCCAGGTCATCGGAAAGGATATTAGCCACTTCGTAAAAACGTTTAAGGCCGCAATCTTCGTCAATGACAGCTTCGGTGCACCCGAAATCGGTGCGTAATGTTAAGGGACTCATCGGGTTTAGGGTTTAGTTTTATATTAGGGTAAATGATCACTCTTGGTTGGGATTATAAGTTATGCTTGATTATGCTTTGAATTTTGCTGCCTTGGGAACCTTCTCACCACTTAATATTCGTTCGGCGCCCACATTTCTGCCATCAGATGGGCATCCGTATTTCGGTCCGAAAAGATTATGAACTACACCGCAGGAACTTGTGCTGCCGAGGAGGATGGCCAGAATAGCCGTATATAATATTGTTTTGCCTGTCTTCATGGGTTTTTGAGGGTATTAGCTTTTATCTATGCTAAACGTACAAAAACAATCCTGAATTTGCAAGCCGGTACCCCGGAAATCCTGCCCGGTATTTTCAGGAAAAGGATTTCAGGGGTATAAAACATTCATCTTTATTGCTTTCCGAAGGTCCTGTTATTTTCCAATGGCGTTGGAATCCTTGAACCAACCTGCATAAGTTGTATAGTTATGTGCGATCCGGTCGATCTGGCCGGTAATAAGATCTACGGGAATATCCTTTATTTTCCGTGCGGGAATACCGCCATAGATCGTGCCTGCTTCTATTTTGGTGCCTTCCAGGACCACGGCTCCGGCAGCGATGATGGAATTGCTCCCGATTTCGGCATTGTCCATGATAATGGCGCCCATGCCTACCAGGACTTTGTCACAAATCGTACATCCATGTACGATAGCATTATGTCCGATGGATACATTGTTGCCGATGGTCGTCTTCGTTTTCTGGTAAGTGCAATGGATAACGACGCCGTCCTGAATATTCACCTTGTCGCCGATCCGGATGCTATTGACGTCGCCGCGTACGACGGCATTGAACCAAACACTGCAATTATCTCCCATTACCACATCGCCCACAATGGTGGCATTGGGAGCTACAAAACAATCTTTGCCAAATTGGGGAGAAACGCCTTCTACGGGGAGAATGGTAGCCATGGTAAGTCTTTTTAGTTTAGACAAATATCATAAATAAAAGTTTACGACCTTTGCTATTAATGAGTTTTAATCACAATACAAAAAATGCCGCGGGAGGAATGGATGTCCGCAGGCTTTTTCTCCGGCATTTAGCCCAAACCTCCCCAGATCCTCTCGCCATTGAAATTGCCAGAGCTGAAGGAATCTATTTATACGACCCTTCCGGCAAGGAGTATATAGACCTGATCGGAGGCATAAGTGTGTGTAATACCGGGCATCGTCATCCACGGGTGGTACAGGCGATCAGGGATCAGGCTGACAAATACCTGCATGTGCTTGTATACGGGGAACTTATTCAGTCGCCCCAGGTGAACTATGCCACGTTGCTGGCAGAAAACCTCCCGGCTTCCCTGAACAGCATATATTTTACGAATTCAGGTGCCGAGGCAACAGAGGGTGCCATGAAACTGGCTAAAAGAGTAACGGGGCGCACGGAGATCGTTGCGTTCAACCAATCCTATCATGGATCGACACAGGGCGCATTGAGCGTTATGGGGGATGAATACTGGCGGAATGCTTACCGGCCTTTACTTCCGGGAGTGAAACATGTAGAATTTAATTCAATGGCTGCCCTGGAGGCCATTACGGAACGGACGGCTTGTGTAATTGCCGAGACGTTACAGGCCGAACGTGGTGTTTATGTACCTGACGCAGGCTGGCTGCAGGCTTTAAAACAACAGTGTGAAGACAAGGGAGCCCTGCTTATCCTCGATGAGATCCAGGCCGGATTTGGAAGGACCGGCACATTATGGGGGTTCCTGCAATACGGGGTGGTTCCGGATATATTATTATTGGGTAAAGCCCTGGGCGGTGGAATGCCATTAGGCGCGTTTATTGCAGACAGGGAAATGATGTGGGCACTGACCGGCGACCCTGTCCTTGGTCATATAACGACGTTTGGGGGTCATCCTGTTTGTTGTGCGGCAGGGCTGGCATCCCTGGAGGTGCTGCTGGAAGAAGACTGGATCGGTCAGGTGGCCCGTAAGGAGGCTCTTTTTCGCCAAAAGCTGGTGCATCCGGAGATACGTGCCGTTCGAAGCAGCGGATTATTGATGGCCGTAGCCTTCGATAGTTTTGAAAAGAATAAACAGGTGATCGATGCCTGTATCCAAAAAGGATTATTGACCGATTGGTATTTGTTTGCGCCGGAATGTATGCGGATCGCTCCGCCCCTGCTTATTACAGAAGAACAGATCGAAAAAGCCTGTTCGGTTATCCTGTCCTGCCTGGGGTAAACTAACGGAGGACAACCTCCGTGAAAATTTTTCTTTCTCCGGACCAATTAAAAGTAAGTGGTGCGCGTATTCTTATAAATGAATCGTTCAATGGGATCCTTTGTCCGGATCATCCTCCCCATTGGTATCACCTATTATGAAAAGCCACTCCCAAAAAAAAGATCCCGATACTATTTGTGCCCGGCTGCGTGAAGGCGATAGAAAAGCATTTGAAGAAATATACCGTTCTGCATTCAGGCTTATTTACTTTATATGCAAGACCATTGTACGTGATAAAACGGAGGCGGAGGATATAACTTCGAAGACTTTTCTTAAGTTATGGGAAACGAGATGGAAGTTCAGGAGCCAGGACCATATCCATGCCTTTTTGCTGGTTACCTCCCGTAATGCCAGCTTCGATTATTTGCGGGCCAGGCAAAGGCAAATGAAGGCCCGTGAGGAGATCCGGTACCTGTCGAATGAAACGGTGCTGTCCCATGATGAAGAAATAGTCAGGAAAGATCTTATCCGGGAATTGAAATTACGGTTGGAAAAATTATCCCCGAAATCCAGGGAGGTCATTAAATTCCTTTATTTCAAGGAGAAGGAGATCCGGGAGGTGGCAGCAGCACTGGGAATTAGTCCGGTTACCGTTTCGGGTCATAAGACAAATGCATTAAAAAAATTAAGAGAAGCCTTTTCCTTAAACAACCAGCCAGTTAAAATCTCCCCTGAATAGGTCGCTGGGATGAACCTCCAGACCACCTGCCAGTTCCACAAGGGTCGAAAGGGAAATATTAAACCTCCCGTCCTCTATCTTGGCGATCTTGCTGTTATCCAGGTTGCAGTTGGCGGCGAGCCCGCGCAACGTAAGTCCTTTTTCCTCCCTGAGTTTCCGGATCCTTGCGCCAAATCTTTTTTTCAGGATCTCTTTTTCTGCTGTATTCATAACCGGACTCAAAATTAATCCTTTTGGTCCGTTTTTTTTGCACATCTGTATTTCCGGAGTTCAATTTTCCCTACATTCACTCCTGTAATCTTCTCCTTAAGTTCTGTTCCATTTCATTTGGTCAAAGTGGGTAAGTAAAGTGTCCACTCCGGCAACAAAAGACCCTCGTAAAGGAAGGTCATTAGGTTGCTCACGACTTTTTTAAATAGTGTTTTACATCTGTCCTTTTTCGGAAGAAAAAGGAATTCGGCGAAGTGCAGGCAACCTGGTTTGCCTGGAGCGGGCAGCACTATTCACTTTTAAAATGATTGGATATGTCACAATTTTTAAAACAGGCGGAATTTTATGACCAGGTGATATTACTTAGCGGTAAAGAACGAAAGGATCCTTTTTTGGTAATTGAACGATTTTTCAGTGATTACCGTCTGCATGAATGCCGGCATTACTTATGGGCGATGGTGGAAGCCTGTCTTACTACCGACAATACAGGGTTCAGCGACCCTGACGAAAGAGGCGGCCTCTTGCTCCGGTATAAGGACCTGGAGGAATTGCTGGAAGCGGCCTTTCTTTTATTGAAGCATCGTCCGGTGCATCGTCCGGTGCGGACCGTTGCCACACCGAAGCCGGATTCGGATTAAAAGAGCGTAAAAGGTATATTTCTTCCGTTCAAGAACCAATCCGTTAAATATTTCGTATATGTAATTGAATGAGAAGAATAATTTTGGCTGAGAATTTGATTAGTCGTCCCTGCTTGATTCAGTAAGCAGGGTTTTTTTTGTTTATACCTATTTCCTGATATATTGTTCGTTCCTCCGGTTAGATAAGTTTGAATACAAATGCTGCAAGTACCGCTCCGATGAGTGGTCCAATTACGGGTACCCATGCATAACCCCAGTCACTATTCCTTTTTCCCGGGATGGGCAGCAGGGCATGCATGATGCGTGGCCCCAGATCCCTTGCCGGATTGATGGCATAACCGGTTGGTCCGCCCAGGGAAAGACCGATGCCCAACACCAATAAACCAACCGGTAATGCATCGAGTGCTCCGAGGCTGCTTGCCGGCGAGGCGATGAAGAGAACTCCCAGGATCAGGACAAAGGTTCCGATGATCTCTGTAAGGAGATTATTTCCATAACTACGAATAGCAGGACCGGTGCAGAAGACCGCTAATTTTGCTTCGGCATCGTCAGTGGCTGCAAAATGAAGACGATAACTCAACCATGCCAGCAGAGACCCGGCCATAGCCCCGAGCATTTGTCCGGCAAAATATACAGGAATCTGCTGCAGGGGAATTTTTTTAAGAACGGCAAAGGCCAGGGTAACGGCAGGATTCAGATGGGCGCCGCTGGCAACCGCCGAAGAGTAAACGCCTACAAAAACGGCGATAGCCCAGCCAAAGCTGATCACGATCCATCCGCCGTTCTGCCCTTTTGTTCGCTGCAGAACGACATTGGATACAACGCCCTGTCCCAGTATGACCAGCAATCCCGTTCCGATGAATTCGCCAAAAAAAGGCGTCATAGTGTAGTTTTTATTTGTGGAAAATCTGTAATGGAAACTCAATAGTAATAATAGTATGGCAGAACTGCAACCCGTTACGCTAAATACCCTTGTGCAAGTGCAGTGAACTCCTGCACCTGCGTAATTTCCCATTCTTTATTATTCCCCAGTTCCTTCGCCAGCAATTCCGCAACCACAGGTGCACATTCTATTGCGGCCTGTGCGTCCAGGAGCAAAGCGCGTGTCCTCCGGCTCAGTGCATCTTCAACGGTCATGCATAGTTCCTCCCGGGCAGCCCAAATAATCTCAGCCTTTACATAGGGCAGCCGTGGATGAAGATATTCCCCAAGGACCGGCTCCGAAGCGGCAAGTGAGTTTATCGCCATGGCATCGGTTCCGTAATAATAAAGCGGATCCCCGATGGCAACCGGACTGGTTGGCGTTGACCAGGCTTCCTGGCCGGGAAGAGTGGCTCCATGAATGGGCAGCGTAGCCGTTACACAGCTCTTTTTCATCAAACGGGCTCGTGTAATGGCCGTATTTACCGTGTCTTCAGCCATGCGCCGGTAAGTGGTCCATTTGCCGCCGGTAATAGTAATAAGGCCAGCAGCGGATATGGTAATCAGGTGATCCCGGGAAAGCTCGGCTGTTTTTTTGCTGCTGCTTTTAACCAGGGGACGAAGACCGGCAAAAGTACTTCGTATATCTTTCCGCCCGGGTATCTTGGTCAGGTAACGGCCGATCTGCTGCAGAATAAAATCAATCTCTTCCGGCTGGGGCCGGGGTTCAGACGATACCTCCGTTACCGGAGTATCGGTTGTGCCGATAATGATCTTATCATGCCAGGGAACGGCGAATAAAACACGTCCGTCATCGGTATGCGGTACCAGGATGGCTGCTTCACCAGGCAGGAATTCCTTATCCAATACGATATGAACGCCCTGGCTGGGGGCGATGATGGAATCGCTGGCCGGATCATCCATCCGCAATATCGTATCGGAAAAAACGCCGGTCGCATTGATAACCACTTTTGCACGGATCGCGTATTTTTTTCCGCTAATGGAATCGGTTACCTGAAGGCCACGGATCTGCTCATCTTCCCTGATCAAACCGGTTACCGGAAAATAATTCAGTAAGACGCCTCCTTCTGCGGCTGCGGTCTGTGCCAGGTTAATGGCCAGTCTTGCATCATCGAACTGCCCGTCATGGTACAGGACACCGCCCCGTAAGCCTTCTGCATCCAGGGTTGGGGCAAGGTCAAGCGTTTCTTCGCGGGACAGCAGCCGCGAAGGCCCCAGCCCAAGACTGCCGGCCATCCAATCGTAAACTTTCAGACCGATCCCGTAATAGGGGCCTTCCCACCATTTATAATTCGGTACGATAAACGATTGGTTCTTTACCAGGTGGGGGGCGTTCCTGCGAAGGATGCCTCTTTCATGAAGGGCTTCTGTCACCAGTTTGATGTTTCCCTGTTGCAGATAACGGACACCCCCATGTACTAATTTGGTAGATCGGGAGGATGTCCCTTTTGCAAAATCGTATTTTTCCAGCAGGATCGTTTTAAATCCCCTCGAAGCCGCGTCCACAGCCACTCCTAAACCTGTCGCTCCTCCGCCGATGATACAAAGGTCCCATTCGGGCGTGGATTCCAGGGACCGGATCATTTGTTCTCTCTTCATGCTTCTTTTTTATTATTTATCGCCTGCCCGGAATTATTTATCATCTGCCCAGGCAATGGACGCTTTTACCGCCCGTCGCCAGCCTTTTAGCAGCTCTGCTGTCCTTTCTGAAGGCATAGATGGGCTGAACCGTTTGTCTATCTGCCATTGTTGTTGTATGTCTTCCACGGAATTCCAGAAACCTACGCTCAGTCCCGCCAGATAAGCTGCGCCAAGTGCGGTCGTTTCAGTTACCGTCGGCCGGATGACGGGCACCTGTAAAATATCGGACTGGAACTGCATGAGCAGGTCGTTGGCGGTAGCGCCGCCGTCGACCCTTAGTTCTTTAATAAGGATCCCCGAATCGGCTTCCATGGCTTTGAGTACGTCATAGGTCTGATAAGCGATACTTTCTAAGGCAGCCCGCGCAATTTGCGCCTGACCGGTGCCCCTTGTCAAACCGAAAAAACTGCCACGCGCATATTGGTTCCAGTGAGGTGCGCCCAGTCCGGCAAAGGCTGGGATCATATATACCCCTCCCGTATCCTCTGCGGTTGAGGCCAGCGATTCTATTTCACCGGAGGAGCGGATCAGGTGGAGGCCATCCCGAAGCCATTGCACAACCGCCCCGGCAATGAAGATACTTCCTTCAAGGGCATATTCTATCTGTCCGTCGATCTTCCAGGCGATGGTGGTGAGCAGGTTGTTTTGAGAACGTACGGCTTGCCGGCCGGTATGCATCAGCATAAAACATCCGGTTCCGTAGGTATTCTTAACCATTCCCGGTTGTGTGCATAATTGCCCGAAGAGAGCGGCCTGCTGGTCGCCGGCAATACCGGCAATCGGAATTCCCGGACCGGGGGTGATCAGGCTGCCGGTGGTGCCGTAGATTTCACTGGAGCCTTTAACCACAGGGAGAATCGCAGCGGGAATATCGAAAAGACGCAAAAGCTCCGGATCCCATTCTCCCGTGTGAATATTCAACAAGAGCGTGCGGGAGGCATTCGTACTATCGGTGATATGCAATTTTCCCGAAGATAATTTCCAGATAAGCCAGCTATCCACCGTTCCAAAGGCCAATTCTCCTTTTTCGGCTCTTGCTCTTGCTCCGGGGACGTTATCCAGGATCCATTTCAGTTTGGTTGCAGAAAAATACGCGTCGGGGACAAGACCGGTACGCTCCTGTATCAGGCCGGCATGACCCTGAGCTTTCAATTGGTCGCACCAGGCCGCAGTGCGGCGGTCCTGCCAGACTATGGCCGGATGGATCGGCCTTCCGCTGATTTTGTCCCATACGATGGTTGTTTCACGTTGATTGGTAATCCCAATGGCGGCCACCTCCCTTGTTCCGATATTACTTTTTGCCAGTACTTCAGCCAGTACACCATACTGAGAAGACCAGATTTCTTCAGCATCATGTTCCACCCAGCCCGGTTGCGGGTAAAATTGCCGGAACTCTTTTTGCGCTAACTGGATGATCTTACCTGCATGATCGAATAGAATCGCCCTTGAACTGGTTGTGCCCTGGTCAAGGGCAAGAATATAGGAAGATGGCATGGAAACGTTATTTCCGGGAAATTAAGGAAAAATATCAGCTCTCAGCATTCCTCTCTGGAGAGTAACCGGTATCGGTCTTATCGCAATTTATTTTGGCAAACAGGAAATCTTTTATAAATTTACGTAAGTAATTACGTAATTAATATCATTATTTAATACCTAATACGAATTTTATGGATTTTTATGACCGAACTGGAAAAATGGCACTCGGTAGCCGGTTACGCAGGCTTAGCGAGCAAATGACGGAACAGGCTGCCGGGATCTATGAACTTTACCAGGTGGATCTTCAGCCAAAATGGTTTCCGGTTTTTTACTCCCTTTCGGCAGAAGAGGAGAAATCGATCACCGATATCGCCCGGGAGATCGGGCATACACATTCTTCCGTTAGCCAGATCGTCAGGGAAATGGCCGCAAAAGGATACGTGATCGAGAAAAAGGGAGAGACGGACGGACGTAAGAACTTTGTCTTGTTGTCTCAGGAGGGGAAAGAAGTTATGGACAGAATGCAGGTTCAATTGGGCGATGTTACTACTGCTATTGAAAAAGCGATGACCGAAACCCATCACGATCTTTGGCGGGCGATCGGTGAATGGGAATTTCTCCTGGAGCAAAAAAACCTGCTTCGCCGGGTTCAGGAAGCGAGAAAGAGCAGGGAGGCCGGTGAAGTGGAAATCGTTGATTGTTCACCTAATTATTATCCTGCCTTCAAACGATTGAACGAGGAATGGATCAGCCTCCATTTTACTTTGGAAGCGGGAGATTACAAGGTCCTGGACCATCCCAAAGAAAATATTTCCGACAAAGGGGGGCAAATCATGATGGCCCTTTATAGAGGGGAGGCGGTCGGCACCTGCGCTTTATTGCCCAGGGAAGACGGGAGTTTCGAACTGGCTAAAATGGCAGTCGCTCCGTCCGCTAAAGGCAAAGGGATCGGCTTTTTACTCGGTCTGGCCTGTATCGAAAGAGCCAGATCTGCAGGTGCGAAAAGACTCTACCTGGAAAGCAATACAAAGCTCAGACCTGCTATCAGCCTCTATCATAAACTGGGGTTCAAAAAGATTACCGGCCCGCCGTCACCCTATGAACGCTGTAATATCCAGATGGAGTTAAACCTGGGATAAACGTTCTCGGATTTGAATGCGGAACCACCGTATGTCAATCCGGGGGGAGCATTCAGAGGCTAAGCGGTAGCAATAGTTTAAATGTCGCTCCTTCATTGTCTTTGGACGTCGCCGTGATTTCACCATGATGATTTGCCACAATTTTCTTGCATAAGGCCAGCCCAATACCTGTTCCGAAATATTCCGACTGGCCGTGCAGCCGATGAAATACCAGAAAGATCTGATCTGCATACTGCTGCTTAAAACCGATTCCATTATCTTCAATGGCTATTTCACAATACGAAAGTTTAGGGTCAATATTTGCATGTTTTGCCAACTCCTCCATTCCTACTATTCTCGAGGTAATAGTTATAACAGGTGCTCTATCCGGCTTTGAAAATTTGATGGCATTGCTGATCAGGTTATAAAATAGCTGGTTGATTTGAAATGGAATCGCATCTATGATCGGCAACGGTTTCCGAGTTATTGTTACATTCTTTTCTTTTATCAGCAATTCAAAGTCCCCTATAACTAAATTAAGACTTTCGTCTAAGTTGGTCTGCTTAAAAACAGCTTGCCCGTGCAATAATTTTGAAAACTTATGCAGCTCGTTGATTAACGTCGACATGCGCTCCGAAGAATTGCTGATCTTTTTAACCAACAACTGTCCAGCATCGGGCAGATCCTGGTTGAATTTATCCTGAAGTATTCCGGAAAATGTTTTAATCTTACGCAGGGGTTCTTGTAAGTCGTGCGAAGCGATATATGAAAATTGCTCCAAATTTTCATTAGAAACCTTTAAATCGTTATTTGCTTGCTGTAGGGCGAAAGTTTTATCAAAGACTAATTTTTCCAGGTTTTGTGCAAACTGCTTCAGTTCGTTTTCTGCTTTTTTCTTTTCAGTAACATCTTCAATAGCGATCAGGATGGATGGTTCGTCATTATGTTCCGTGATGATCGGGCTGGCATTTAAAATCATAGTACGTTCACCCAATAAAGGGAAAATATGAACTACTTCAAAATCAACAATATTGATCTTTTGCGGAAGTACCTTATCGAGCATTTTTCTAAGGGCTGGCATATCCCATAATTTATCGCCCAGCTCAAATAGCGGTTTTCCTACTATTTCTTCTTCCGGAATCTGGAATTTTTCATAAAACGATTTGTTAACTGTCTTAACGGTCAGTTCTTTAGAAAGGATTATCAGCGGCTCCCGGATGGTAGAAACAATAGATTCTGCCAGCACGCGTGCGACATTTAACTGCTCGTTTCGTTCATACAGTTCGTGGTTCACCACGATTAATTCTTCATTACTCGTCTGCACTTCTTCTTTGGACGTCTCCAATTCTTCATTCACACTTTGCAATTCTTCACTCCCGGAAAGCAGTTCTTCATTGGCGCTTTGCAGTTCTTCGTTGGCCGCTTCCTGGTCTTCCGTTATATTTCTCATGTCTGCCCGCGCCTGTGCTAATTCTTTTTCCAATTGCTGGATACGATTTAGTTCTTTGCGCTGTTTTGAAATTGGTATTACCAGCTGCCCGTCAATTTTTGCCTGCGCTGGGTTTGGGTTTACTATCGTTTGCGTATCTCTGAAAAGCAGCAAAAAATATGGCTCATGGGTATTAGCCAAAGGGTGGACTTCAATTGTAACCAGTTTTTCTTTATCCCCAGATAGCATGGAGATGTTTTCCTTTATAAAACTTTCCTTACTTTTCTTTACCACGTGTAACGCCGACCGCAATTCAAAGGCTAAGCCTTCCCTAACCATTTTCAAGACATTCCGACTTGGTTTGCCGGGAGGTGCTTCCAGCCAGGCTCCCGTTGCTCCTCTGAATTGGACAATTTCCATGGCATCATTTACTATCACACCCGCAGGTACAAATTTTGTCAACAATAGCTCGTCGCCACTTTTCTCAAAGTCATCCTTATCAGATACTTTTTTCCCCGGCTTATCTTGAATCTCCTTAAATATACTTTCTTTTCGATCACTCAGGGCATGCAAAAAATTTCCTTTTACCGACTTCCTGGCATAAATTTTATTGGTTTTGTCCAAAGTATTATATACCTCTAATGCTTGTGCTGCTGTCTCAGATTTCCCCAACAGTAAATAACGGTTCTCCTTTAATGCATAATGAAAAGTAGTCAGTGCCTTCTTTTGTAAAAATGGTTCCAGATAGATGAGCGAGTTTCGGCAACTGATTAAATCTATTTTGGCAAAGGGTGGATCTTTGAGGTAATTGTGGTGGGCGAATATACAAGCGTCCCTTATATTCTTATTTATCCGGAACTTGCCGTCTATCTTGGTGAAGAACTGTTGTAACTGAACTACCGTAAGACCATTTACCTCATTTTTAGAATAAATGCCCATTCTTGCTTTGGTGATGGCAATTTCGGAAATATCTGTCGCAAATACCTGTATTTTCGCACTGGACGCTTTGTCCATTATGTACGCCTGGAAACACATGACCATCGAGTACGCTTCTTCCCCTGTCGAACAACCCGCAATCCAAATGCGAATCGGTTCGTTATCTGTCGCAATATTAACCAGATCAGGCAATACGGTATCCTTTAACCCCACAAAAACTTTCGGGTCCCTAAAAAACTGGGTGACGGGTATTAATAGATCTTGGAACAAAATGTCTTGCTCCCCCTTATTTTCCCTCAGATATAAAATGTACTCAGCCAAACCCGGCTTCATACTCAAAGCCATTCTTCGTTCGATCCATCGGCGAATCGTAGGCTGTTTGTAATAGGTAAAGTCGACGTTTTTCCTCACACGGAGCATGGCAATAATCTGCCTAAACTGTTCATCCTGATTCGGTCTTCCATTTCGATTTAAATGAGCAGGAACAGCCTGATAGGCATCCTTTAAACGTAATAGTTGCTGAGGAATCTGATCAGGCGGCAAGATGAAATCCACGACGCCCGCTTCAATGGCGCTTTTAGGCATTCCATCGTATGCTGCGGACTCTTGACTCTGCGCAATCGTAACGCCCCCATGGTCTTTAATAGCTTTCAATCCAATGGTTCCATCGGACGCAGTTCCCGATAAAACCACTCCAATAGCATGATTTTGATGAACTTCGGCTAACGATGAAAAGAAAAGGTCAATAGGCAGGTTTTTTTGCCCTTTTGGATGGCGTGCACTTAACTGAAGAATTCCGTCAGTCGCAGTCAACAACTTATTGGATGGAATAATATAAATATGATTAGCCTCCACTTTTATATTGTCAGTGATCTCCTGGACAGGAATTTTAGTGACTTTCTGCAATAGCTCCGATAAAATGCTCTCATGGGTAGGATCTAAATGTTGAACGAGGATATATGCCATCCCTGAATCTAATGGAATGGCCGAGACCAGTTTTTTAAAAGCTTCCAATCCACCTGCGGAAGCTCCCACACCGACTACGGGAAAGAGGTTGGTGGAGAGGGCTTTTACCCTGGTTTTATTTAATTTTTTCATTTAGAAATCATTTGGCGCAATGCATCTTATCCAATAATCCATGATTACCGTAATGGTTTTTTCCAACTCAGACATTGAACTTTCTTTTATAAAGAATCCCTGTACAGATAAGCTATAAGCCTCTAAGACTGTTGTATGATTTGCATTGGTTGAAAAAAACAAGTAAGGGATACATTTGGTATGGAGCTCGGAATCACTACGAATCTTATCCCTCAACGCAAAGCCATTTAATCTGGGCATGTTTACGTCAGAAATAATAAGGAAAGGGCTAACATCCGCCCTGTTCAAATAGACAAGTGCTTCTTCACTATCCCCAAAAAAAATGATTTCATTTGTATAGGGTAGTTTTTTAAATATTGCCATAAGTAATTCCTGATCATCTTCATCGTCTTCAATGATAACAACGGGTCCACCCCTATTCATATTCTCTCATATTTTGTGTAAGGTAGTTGAAATGCACAGTAGTAGCGGATTTCCCAGTTTTATTTTTATTTGGGGAACAAATTGCCCAATGCCCTATCACAATTATTTATTGTTCAACGGTAATGCAAAATAAAAAGTACTACCCTTTCCGGATTCGCTTTCTGCCCATAGCTTGCCTTGGTGACGTTGGACAATTTCATAAGCGATATATAACCCGATGCCCATTACATGGAATTGTTCGGCATTTTTCTTTTCTACATGTAATAAAATATTGTACGACTCGGGAGAATATTTGATGGCATTGCTTAGTAGGTTAATAATTACCTGCTCAAGTCGGTCTTTATCCCCGGTTACTTCATCATTTACCTTGCCGGTTCTTATAATTTTATGAGTGTTAGAAGTAAGTTGTATGTTCTCCACCGCACTATCTATCATCGTATCAATGTCATTTCGTGACTGGCGATGCTAATAAATTCGTCCTTTTTCTGTTCCTTCATTTTCTGTTCATGTATGTCTGTATAGGTACCCATCTAAACTGATATATGTCCGTTCTCATCCCTTTGCGCGACTCCCCGGCTTAGATATCACTGGTATAAACCATCGTACCGCAGGAATCTATGTTCCAAAGTGAAATATTCCCTCAATTGAATTGACTCGCTCCAAGTTTGCCGATTTTGGGCCCAATCATCCGGGTGTATAATTTCCTCCCATCTTAAATCCTTCAGCTCTTCAAAACTCTTAAGTGTTTTTATATTTTTTAGCCCAGCTGTTCCGTCCGATCCTGTACCTGATAATACCTTACAGGAATCTTTGTAACTCGTTGAAGAATTTCGGGCAGTGCGCTTTCATGTTCCGGATGCAAATGCTGAACAAGAATATAGGCCATTCCCGAATTTTGAGGGATTACTTTTATTAGTTGTTTAAAGGTTTCCAACCCCTCAGCCGATACGCCAATACCTATGACTGGGAAAAGGTTTTGAGAATGTAAGGTAGGTTTATCGATGTCGCGTTTCGGCATGGCTTATAGGGTGCATTAGTATCATATAGAAATGTTGGCCGTTCTGCCTTCTGGCATGATCGAAAGGAAGCCTTTGGAGATTTGAGCGTTTCTTACCATATCATCCGGCTGATCATGAACAAGGGAATTCCGGTAGAGACCCATATTACCTGGAATTGGGTGGACCTAAAGGACGTTGCCGAAGACTTTGAAATTTCAAAAGCAAGAACGGAATTGGGTTTTGATCTCAAAGACACTGTACTGACAGTCAAAGAAACGATGTTGTATTTACAGGTGCATAAAAAGGCATAGGATAAACCCGGTTTCCCTATCTTCGTCCCAGCTTATACTAATTGAATGGCCCTACCAGGACTCAGGGATGAGAAACAGCTCTTCTGTCAAATATCCGAAGGTGATCAGATTGCCTTCCGTACCTTTTTTGACATGTACCGAACTCGTATTTACGAATTTGTTTGCCGCATGACTAAGTCAGGGGACACTGCCGAAGAGATCACCCAGGAAATTTTTCTCAAGATTTGGACCCATCGCTCAAACCTCCGGGAAGTTCAAAACCCGCCGGGTTACCTTTTCACACTTGCCCGAAATAAGACCATCAATGCATTGAGTAAGATCGCCACCGACGAGAAACTTCGGCAAAACCTCTGGCGTCAGCTCAATGAGGTACAGAACACGCCGGAAGACCAGTTACAGTTTAAGGAAAGTAATCAACTTATCGAATCCGCCCTGGTGGAACTTTCCCCCCGCAAACAACGTATATTCCACATGAGCCGGCACCTGGGCTTGACCCATGAACAGATTGCTGAGGAATTACAGCTTTCAAAAAGCACCGTCAAAAACAATCTCGTCGATACCCTCAAATGGCTCCGGACCAGCCTGAAAGATCATATCGGGATCATCATAATCCTGCTGATGCTGGAAGAATTATATAAATAAACCGGATTTTCCCGGTCCTATTCTTTCACACGCCTGTCATATGGAATATAGACCTTCCTGTAGAACGCATTAAACCATCCTGTTAAGCCGTCTTAAATTTTATAACCATGACAGATCAGTCATCAAGGCTTCATTATTTATTGCAACAATACGCTGACGGCGACTGCACCCTTGAAGAATATGAAGAACTCTTCGACAATATCCGGGAGGCCACTGCCAATGAACCCTTGCAGCAATGGCTGGCTGAAGATTGGGAACGAATGCGTCCAGGTGAGCGCTACCCCTGGGTCCAATGGGATCGGATGTTCGACGAGATCATTGCCTCCACACAGACAGCCGAACCCATCATCACGGGTAATGGAGTCAAAATCTTCAATATGATCTGGTGGCGTATTGCCGCGGTGTTTATAGCAGCTATGCTGATCACCGCCCTGGCCATCAATCTGCACAAGAGCGCCGGAGCCCCCCCTGTTACCCGACCCGAACCCAATTACAATACAGTTATCAGGCCAGGCAGCAATAAAGCTACCCTGATCCTTGCTAATGGCTCGGCAATCCTCCTGGACAGCGCTGACAATGGAACGCTAGCTCAACAAGGCAATATCCGGATCATCAAAATGATCAACGGCCAATTGGCATACCAAACAGACAACGGAGGACCGCAGACAATCAAGGGTGGACCGCAGACAACCAGTTATAATATAGTTAATACTCCCGTGGGAGGGCAGTATCAGTTGCAATTGTCGGATGGTACTAAGGTATGGCTGAACGCCTCCTCTTCCCTGCGTTTCCCCGCCGCTTTCACCGGCAGTGACCGGCAGGTAGTACTCAGCGGCGAAGCTTATTTTGAAGTGGCCAAAGATCCTGCTAAACCATTCCGGGTCTCTATCGCACACAACCCTTCTTCCCTGCTGCCTGGGGATGGGGGAGAAGTGGAAGTATTGGGGACACAATTTAATGTCAATGCCTATGCGGATGAACCCTTTGTCAGGACCACCCTGCGGGAAGGGGCCGTAAGGGTCAGCAAAGGGAAGGAGCAAACGATCCTTCGTCCGGGTGAACAATCACAATTCAGTAAAGAAGGGCTAATAAAGACGATCCCCGATGCGGATGTCCCACAAGCCATCGCCTGGAAAGACGGGATGTTCTCCTTCAACAAGGCTGATCTGCCATCCGTCATGCGCCAGATCGCTCGTTGGTATAATGTGGAAATTACCTATGAAGGGCAGGTCCCTGCGATGCAATTCGGAGGAAAGATCTCCCGTAATAGTAATGTACAGGAAGTGCTCGAGATCCTGGCATTAAGCAAAGTGCATTTTAAAATAGAAGGAAGGAAAATCGTTGTGATGCCATAACGGTTTTTCATCAAAAATATAGATCGGCTGAGCGCAGGTGTAAAAAAACCGGAAGTGTTGATACCACTCCCGGCGAATAGACCCGGATTCGATCCGGACCCTGCCTGGGCTATCACATCAATACAATCACGTTAAGACTGCTTATTGTTTAACCCAAACTAAAACAAAGTTATGCTTTTTAAGGCTCTTTCCAGGCCTCCGTCGCGGAGACGGCAGGCTATTACCAAAACCTGGATGGTTATGAAGTTGACCTGCTTTTTATTATTCGCTGCATTTCTCCACGTCAGTGCACGGGGGCTTGCCCAGGAGATCACGCTTTCCGAAAAGAATGTTCCCCTTGAAAAAATATTCAAGGCCATAGAGAGGCAGACTGGTTATGCATTCTTCTTTAATTATTCCTGGATCGACCAGGCAAGACCGGTGACCATCGAAGCAAAAAAGGTCTCCCTCCGGCAAGCACTCGATCTGTGTTTCCGGGACCAGCCTTTTAGCTACGCGATAGTTGGAAAGACCATTGTAGTGCAACATCTTTTCCCCCCCGGCGCCCCACGGTCCGCTCCCCATCCGGCTCCTTCGCCCATCGATGTACATGGCCGGGTCACCGACAGTACTGGCAAACCTTTGGAAGCAACGACGATCGCCGTTAAGGGGAGCAACAGGATCACGACTACTGCTGGCAACGGAGAATTTTACCTGGCGGGTGTTGATAATAATGCGCTGCTGATCATTACGCATATCGGCTATGAGCGACAGGAAATCAGATTGAAGGGGCAGACGGAATTGAACATTTCCTTAAAGATCAGTACCGATCAATTAGGCGTCGTGTCGGTCATATTAAGTACCGGCTATCAAAACATTCCCAAAGAGCGGGCGACAGGTTCATTCGGGATCGTGACGGACAAAGACCTCGCGCAAAGACCGGATTTTAACCTGGTAGACCGTTTGGAAGGGATGGTTAGCGGAATGCTGGTAAACGCAGGGCCCCAGGATAGAAGCCTCACCTTGAATCATGATCAGTTCACCATTCGTGGAGTATCCACGATCATGTCCGATACCAAACCGCTGATCGTTCTCGATGGATTCCCTACGGAACTGGATCTGGTGAATATCAACCCCGCAGATATTGAGAAAGTGACCGTACTGAAAGATGCGGCCGCAACTTCTATCTGGGGTGTAAGGGCAGCCAATGGCGTATTAGTGATCGATACCAAAAAAGGCGCTTATGGCACGGCCGCCACGGTTAGTTTTTCCAGCACCTTGAAGACGACCGGCCGACCCAGGCTGAATGCCGTACCTTCCGCAAATTCATTACAGTTCCTCAGCCTGGAAAAAGAACTGGTGGATAAAGGGATACTGCCGGCTCCTTCCTCTCCACTGTTCTTGTCCGCACCGCCCACTCCTCAAGGGAGTGCCTTGTATCTTCAGTTCAAAAACGGCCAGATCAACCAGCAGCAGTTGGAGGAGGGGATCAATAGTCTGCAGCATTTAGATGTAAGGGACCAATACCAGCATTATCTGTTAAGATCACCTTTCAGCCAGCAATACAACCTGTCCGTTTCAGGCGGAAGTAATCAGATGCGTAATTTTCTGTCTGCTTCCTATTCCGACGAATATCCCGCGGCGATCGGAGACTACGGCAGACGAATTACCGTCAATTTCAACAATGAGACCAGGTTATCCAGGCAACTCAGTTTTACCGCAGAGAGTTTTCTGTCGCTGCTGCAACAGAAGAACAACGGCATTGGGATCACCGCTCTTCTACCTGGCTACAAGAGCGTGACCCCTTATGATCAGCTCGTTGACGCCACCGGCAAAGGAGTCAACTTTGCCTTTCAATACCCCGGAAAGATATTGGACTCTCTTCAGAATAATGGGTTCATTCCCTGGCGGTATAATTTCCTGGATGAACTCACCAATGCAGACAATACCTACCATTCATGGACTTATCGGCTCAACTTGGGCCTGAAATATGAGATTGTACCGACGCTGAGTGTCCAGGCGAAATATATGCTGGAGAAATCCCATGGTGAAAACCGCATGTATTACAACTCTCAAACCTATATGGCCAGGGAACTTATCAATTTATTTACTACCGTGGATACGCATGTGAATGGTATTCCCAATGGCGGCATACTCACCCTTTCTCCCAGCGAGCAGAACAATAATACACTCCGGGGGCAATTGAATTTTTCCCCGAATTTCAATGCTGATCATCGGTTGGATATCGTTGCGGGGGCCGAGATCAGGGAAACCCTGCTCACCGGCAACTCCTCCCAGGCATATGGGTACGACGATCGGTTGCTGATCGCCGGGACCGTAAACTATACCCAATTGTATAATACGGTAGCTGGTAACCAGACCATTCCCCTCCTCCAAAGCTATACCGATCATCGGGATCGCTATACCTCGCTGTTCGGTAATTTCACCTATACCTTCAGACGGAAATATTCCCTCTCCGGCAGCGCCCGTAAAGACGACTCCAATCTCTTCGGTGCTTCGAAACAATATCATGCGATCCCCCTGTGGTCGGTCGGAGCATTATGGCGCATCCTGGAAGAACCTTTTGTACGGGCCAGCTGGGTATCCCTGCTGAATTTCCGGACCACCTACGGGTATAATGGCAATGTGAACAAACAGACAAGCCCTTACCTGGTCACACAGGCTGGAAACTCCAATAATCCATATAATAACCTGCCATTTGCTTCCGTCTTCAATCCGGCAAACCCCCTGTTGCGTTGGGAGAAAGTCGGGGCCTTCAATGTGGCGCTCGATTATGGCCTGTTCAATAACCGGCTTACAGGAAGCATCGACCTGTACTGGAAGAAAAGCACCGATCTGCTGGGACCTGTAAATATAAATCCTACGTATGGATTCACCAGCCTGCTGACCAACCGCCTGGAAATGACCAATCATGGATTGGATATGGAGATCGCGGGGACAATTATTCCTGGGAAAATATTCAGCTGGAAGGCCACCGCTAATTTTTCCTATAATACCAATAAAGTCACCAAGGCTTATTTTCAGGAGAATACGACATACTATTTCGTGACCGGAGGTAACCCCGTCACCGGTAAACCGCTGAACAGTGTCTATACCTATCGGTTTGCAGGGCTTGATCAGTATGGCACCGCAATGATCTATACCGGTAAGGGAGAAAAGGTGGCTGCCGACCTGAATACCTTCGATGAGACGGATCTGCAATCGGTAGTCTATAAAGGAGTGAGTGTAGCTCCCTGGTTCGGAGGAATGACCCAAATTTTTCAGTACAGGGATTTTGTATTATCCACCCTCTTTACCTGGCAATTCGGCAATAAATTCATACGGCCAACTATATCCGATTATTATACCATTCCATATAGCCGCAATGGACATGCGGATATCGCAAAACGTTGGGAAAAGCCGGGCGATGAAGGGACGACCAATGTGCCTGCCGTCGATCCGGTGCATCTTTCTTATTACCGCTACCAGAAGAGCGATATTTTCGTCGAAAATGCGGGGTATGTGAGATGGAAACTACTCACTTTATCCTATCATCTGCCTGACCGCTTCTTCAGAAATGCCTTTGTCCGGGGAATCAATTGCAGCGCTACCGGGCAAAACCTGGCCATCTGGACCGTTAACAAGAGGGGGATCGATCCTGATTACATCCCCAATAACAATGGCATTTTACCACCTTCCAAATCATTCGTATTTAGCGTGAAGGCCGATTTCTAACCATTTCAAAGCTGTAATTATGTACATGAATAAAATAGGCTATCCAATTTGCCTGGCATCCTTACTCCTCCTGGCCGGCTGTCATAAATATTTGGATATTCAACCCAAAGGCAAGATCATCCCCACCACCCTCAATGACTTCCAGCTACTGATGAACAATAGTGCCGTCTTCAATCTGTGCGGGGGAACCACCGATCTGATGACCGACGACGTGGCTTTTACAGATACCTCGATGTTTACCAGCCTGCGGCCTTTGTCCCTGCTGAATATTTACACCTGGGCTTCCGGCATTTACCAGGCCAACGAAGATGACCCGGAATGGAACCTGTATTACCAGCAAGTTTATTATTGTAACGTCGTTATCACCGGCGTGCCTGACGCCAGTAATGGCACGGATCGGGATAAGGCTGCCCTGATCGCTCAGGCAAAAGTACACCGGGCCTATGCTTATCTGTGCCTGGTGAACCAATACGCCCGGCAATATGACACCGCCACCGCCGCACAGGATCCGGGCTTGCCCTTACTGCTCGAACCCATCTATTCACAATCGCTGAAAAGAGCCAGCGTAAAAGCCATTTACGATCAGATCATGGCAGACCTCCAATCCGCCGTTCCTGCATTACCCGGTCTGCCCCTGTCCAAAACTGCCCCCTCACAGGCGGCGGCTTATGCCATTTTAGCCCGGGCTTCTTTGTATATGGGAAACTATATAAATGCCCGCTTGTATGCGGACAGCAGCTTGAGCTTACAGTATACATTATTTGATCTTCGCCCTTATGCTGCCAGTACTACACCCTTTGATTTCCTGGGTATTCCCACCAGTAATAACAATCCCGAAGTGATCCTCATGAAGGCCGCGTATAATGAAGATGCGCCGATCCTTTTAAGCCAGGAATTGCTCGATCTCCTGGGGCCTGATGACCTGCGCGCCAAAGTATTTGCCATCGGAGGACAGTTATTGTTAAATTACAATGGGTATTTTTTCAGTTATATTTCACCCCTTGAAGGCAGGCACGAAGGACCCAGGGTGGGAGAGATATACCTGATCAAAGCAGAATGCCAGGCCAGGGCAGGCGACGGCCCGGGCGCCATGCAGACAGTGAACCTGTTGCGCCAACAACGTTTCGATCCATCCAAATATATTCCTTTGACCGCTTCTGATCCAACGGATGCCCTGGTAAAAGTATTACAGGAGCGGCGGCGGGAACTGATGGGAAGAGGGTTCCGGTTTATTGATCTGAGGCGCCTTAATAAAGACCCTGCATTTGCCCGGTCCATCGTGCATCCGCTGGCAAATGGCTCCATCACCCTCGATCCTAATAATAATCGATATGTCTATCCCATTGCTCCAAAAGTACTGGGCACTAATCCTGAGATCGGTCAAAACCCGAGATGAGGGATGACAAAAACATCAAATTAAACTTTTAAATACAACGATCATGATAGGCAAAGCATTGACTAACACCTTAGAAAATACAAGTGGTAAGATGGCCCGGGAATTGAAATTGTTTGTACTGGCAGCAGTATGCCTGTGCATATTCAAATCTTCCGTAACGGCGCAGGGAATTGAATTTACACATGGCGATTGGGCCACCATCAAGGCCCTGGCGAAAAAGGAGAATAAACTCATATTCGTCGATTTTTATACCGATTGGTGTGCACCCTGCAAGGTCATGGCCAGAGAAATTTTCCCCAGACAGGAGGTCGGAGATTTCTTTAATAAGAATTTCATCAACCTTAAAATGGACGCTGAGAAGGGGGAAGGACCAGCCATAGCCGCCAGGTATAACGTAGCCGGTTATCCTACCCTGCTATTTGCCAGCCCGGAAGGAGAACTGATCTATAAAGTGCTGGGCTCGACCCAGCCAAAGGAACTGATCGACCAGGGCACTATTGCACTGACCCCCCGTAATGATCTGAAGGAATTGCAGGAGCGATACAATAAGAATGAATTAAATAAGGAGGAGTGGTTTCGTTATCTGAACCTGGTAAAAGCCAAAGGAGATGACGAAGAGACCTTCAAAGTATTCGAAAAATATCTTGCCCTCTACCCGGAAATCAGCGCCGATATGTATAATAAGATTACCAGTTATGTGAATGCTCCCGGTAATCCCGCTTTCCAATATCTTCAGGTGCATAATAAGGAATTTGGAGCCCTGGTAGGGCAGGATACCGTGGACAATTATGTACGTACCATGTTGGTAGCTGACTTCCGGTATAAAAAATTCGCAGACGATCATGCCTATTTTGCGGCTAAAAAAGAGTTGAATGCCATAGTGCCATTGAGCGAAAAGGAAGCGTTAAGTCTTGACACAGACCACTATTGGCGTTTGAAGGACGAAGTTAATTATATGAAATACTCCATTCTTATGGTAGATCGTTACTATCACAATGATGATCATGAGCTCAGTAATTGTATCGGAGGAAGTTTAGGATTTGTATCGGAAAGAAAAAATTGGTTGATTATCCTGCAATGGGCACAGCGCGCCCTTGCGATCAAAGACAATTCACTCAATAATTGCTCCATGGCCTTGGTATATGATAAATTAAAAGACAAACCCGCCGCGCTAAAATATGCCAATACCTCCCTGGCCGTCTCCAAAAGAGACAATGACGGCTATGCCCCCAGAATAGAAATGTTTAAAAAACAAATTGAAGAAGGTAAATATTAGGTCTTTGCAGCCTGGAAAAGCTGCTATAATTTTTCCAAATATCTGGCCAGCATTTCCTATATATGAAGCTCTAGTACACAAGGAAATATCCCATGGAACCCAGGTATCTTTTGAACCTAATCCTCTTCAGCCGCAATTTTGTATATTCGTAATATGAAAACCGCCATTATCAAAACCGCTAATCGGAGATCCTCGCTAAACAGGGCAAAACTCCGCAGGGTTGTAAAAGCTGTCTATGCGAAAAATCCTGTTAGGTATACAGGAAAGGTGGATGCGACTGATTTTATCGATGTTATCGTTACCAGACGAGCTCTTTCAAAAGTTGAAGCAAAAAGGGCGAAAATTTAAAATTCGGAATATAGCCGGTTTCCGGCTTCTTAGTTTGCACGACAAAACTCATCAGATATTATTGCGTAAAAGGCCCAGGACACCGGCCACCTTTATGGGGGCGTCTATTAAGAAATAATCTACCTTCGTTTTAAAATTGAATGAGTTGATGCTATATATAAAAAATATGGTCTGTCCCCGGTGTATTACGGCAGTTGAACAGGTATTCTCGGATTTGAAGGTGGAACCACTGTATGTCAATCTGGGGGAAGTGCGGCTGGAAAAGCCTCTTTCCGCGCTTCAATTGGAGGGTCTTGCCATCCGGTTGAAGGAATTAGGATTTGAGCAACTGGATGATGCTCGAAAGCAACAGATTGAAAAGATAAAATCCGTTATCATTGAGCGGGTACATCATAAGGAGGATGAGAAGTTTTCTTTTTCGGAGATCCTATCCAAAGCGTTGCATAAAGACTATTCGCAATTAAGCAAGTTGTTCTCGGAAACGGAGGGTATAACCATAGAACAGTTTGTGATCCTTCAAAAAATCGAAAAAGTGAAGGAATTGCTGGCCTATAGGGAAATGAATCTCAGTGAGATTGCTGATAAGCTGTGCTATAGCAGTGTCGCTTATCTTTCGGCACAGTTCAAAAAAGTGACAGGCCTAACGCCTTCTCAATTCAAGACGCAGGATATTCATTTGCGCAAACCACTCGACGGTGTCCAAAAGCGATAAACCATAAATTATTTCCATAATTCCATAACAATGGCTTGATCGGTATAATCGACCTTTGTAGTATATAAAAACTACAAGATGACTGATTATATGAAGGAAATAAAGCCGGTGAAGCCCTTATCCAAGGTGGGAAAGCCAACCCGGGATCTAGTCTATAAGGGAGAGACCCTTAAAAAAACCCTTCCTGTTTTGAACATGACTTGCGCCTCCTGTGCCATTAGCGTGCAATCCATTTTACAAAATCAACCCGGAGTGGTGAGCGCAACGGTAAATTATGCCAATGGAACCGCCCAGGTGGAATACGTACCTGCGGCTATAAATGCAGCGGCGCTGAAGACTGCCGTACAGGCGGTCGGTTATGACCTGATGGTGGAAGAAACAGAGGATGCGCAGGAGGCACTAATAGATCTGCAAAGGCAGCAGTTTACTTCCTTAAAAAGAAGAGCGATGTGGGCAGTTCTATTGTCCATTCCGACGATAATCATCGGTATGTTCTTCATGCAAATGTCATATGCAAATTATTTCATGTGGGCTGTAACAACTCCGGTTGTATTATGGTTGGGGAGGCAGTTCTTTGTAAATGCCTGGAAACAGGCCCGGCACCGGGCTGCCAATATGGATACGCTGGTGGCGTTGAGCACGGGAGTTGCTTATTTATTCAGTGTGTTTAATACGTTGTTCCCGGGATTTTGGGAAAGCAGGGGGCTAATGGCGCATGTGTATTTTGAAGCTGCATCGGTAGTGATTGCTTTTATTCTTCTGGGAAAGTTATTGGAAGAAAGGGCGAAAGGGAATACGTCGTCTGCGATTAAAAAACTAATGGGCTTGCAGCCCAAAACTGTGATGGTTATCCGTGAAGGTGGTCCTCCCATGGAGGTGCCCATAACGAGTGTAAGCCCTGGTAATGTTTTGTTGGTAAGGCCGGGGGAAAGGGTCGCCGTGGATGGAACGGTGACTTCCGGTAGTTCTTTTGTGGAGGAAAGTATGCTTAGCGGGGAACCGCTTCCGGTGGAGAAGGGGCTGGGCTCGAACGTATTTGCAGGCACGATGAACGGGAACGGAAGTTTTCAATTCCGGGCGGAAAAAGTAGGCGGGGATACCCTCCTGGGGCAAATCATTAAAATGGTGCAGGAGGCGCAGGGAAGCAGGGCTCCTGTACAACGAATGGTGGACAAGATCGCGGGTATTTTTGTCCCTGTAGTATTAGGGATCGCCTTGCTGAGCTTTGTGATATGGTGGTTGGCAGGTGGCCCCAACGGGTTTACAGAAGGTTTGCTGGCGTTGGTGACGGTGCTGGTAATTGCTTGTCCCTGTGCGCTGGGATTGGCGACTCCTACGGCGATCATGGTAGGAGTGGGCAAGGCAGCGGAGAACGGGATCCTGATTAAGGATGCGGAGGGCCTGGAACTGGCCAGAAAGGTGAATGCTATTGTACTGGATAAGACAGGTACTGTCACGGAAGGAAAACCAGTGGTGACGGATATCCGTTATGTAATGGAGGAACCAAGGCTCCGGGACGTGCTGGCGTCGATAGAAAGGCGGTCGGAGCATCCCTTGGCAGAAGCCGTGGTCCGGTATTTGGGAGACACGTCAGACAGGCCGGTTACGCAATTTGAGAGTGTGCCAGGCGGCGGGGTGAAAGCAACCGTGGAGGGCATTTCCTATTATGTGGGCAATGAGGGGCTGTTAAAGCAATATGGGATCGCTGTTCCTGAGGCGCTGGCAAGCTCAGCGCGAGAGTGGTTGAAAGAGGCGAAGACGGTGGTGTTTTTCGCACAGGGGCGGAAAACATTGGCGGTGTTAGGGATTGCGGATAAAATAAAAGATAGTTCGGTCACTGCGGTGAAACAATTGCAGGCAATGGGGATAGAGGTTCATATGCTGACGGGCGATAATGAGCGTACTGCTCAGGCTATAGCCTCCCAGGCCGGGATTGCTCATTATACTGCAGAGGTTATGCCGGCAGGGAAAGTGGCTTATGTAAAGCAATTACAGCAGCAGGGGAAGGTGGTGGCGATGGTAGGGGATGGCATCAATGACAGCAGTGCACTGGCCCAGGCGGATGTGAGTATTGCCATGGGAAAGGGTTCGGATATTGCCATGGATGTGGCGAAGATGACGATCATTTCTTCGGACCTTATTAAGATACCAGCGGCAATTCGGTTGTCGAAATATACGGTATCGACGATCCGACAAAACCTTTTTTGGGCTTTTATTTATAACATGATCGGCATCCCATTAGCTGCGGGTATCCTTTACCCTGTGAATGGATTTTTATTAAATCCCATGATAGCGGGAGCGGCGATGGCGCTTAGTAGTGTGAGCGTGGTTAGTAACAGTTTACGATTAAAATATAAAAAAATATAAAAAAATATAAAAAACATAACATGGAAAAGTTACGGTTTACTACGAATATTAATTGCGGAGGTTGTGTGGCGAAGGTGACTCCGTTTTTGAATGCCGAAAAGGGAATAAAGGAGTGGGCAGTAGATACGGCTGACCCTAAGAAGATATTGACAGTACAGACTGATCAAATGACTGGCGACGAAGTGATGAAGTTATTGAACAAGGCGGGTTTTAAAGCGGAGAAGGTTTGAGCGGACCTTTGCTGATTCAATGGCATTTTTTTTGAAGAAGGGTGGCGCGACGAAGCTGCTTCCTGTTTTTGTTGAAGATGCCTGTTGCAAATGTGCGTAGGAATGTATGCATATGGCGGTTGCCTAAGGAAATGCTCTCTCGCGGTCGGTTCTGGTAAATTAAATGAAGGAAACGCTAACTGGTTTTTCCTTATTGATGACGCTGTTGTATGTAATTTGCTGAAATTCAAATTAATATAGACCCAATAGCCGCAACAGCGGCACAATTTTATAAAAAATTTCACTAATTCTATAAGGTTTGTCGGTGCAAACTATCTAGTTTTGATTTATCATTCATGAAGAAGTTCATCACAGCCATATTAGCGATTCTTTATCTTGGTACATCCATTGGAGCGCCATTACACCTGCACTATTGCATGGGAAAGTTGGTATCCTGGGGATTGATTGATCATGAAGCTAAGAACTGTGGGAATTGCGGAATGCTCAGAAAAATGAACGCTAAGCAGTGTGCAACGAAGATGAACTGCTGTAAGGATGATCATAAGTTGATCAAGTCTGATAAGGATCAAAAAGTATCGTCATCAGCGTATGAGCTTCTCAAAATCCACCCGGATGCATTGGTTCTCAACTACGGGTCATTGGCTGATACCGCAGTTAATTCTTTTAGCACAGAGCACCCAAATGCGAATGCGCCGCCACAACGCGGCAAAGTTCCCCTTTTCCTGCTTAACCGAAATTTCCGTATTTAATTTATTGCTCTTCTTGTATAGCCTGACGTTCTGTTAGGCTGCAATGCTTTAATTCTATAAAGCGCTCACAGTTTTACATCTTCTTCATTGTTAATAACTAAAAATTTATGTATGAAAACCATTAAAGCGTTATCCGTTATGGCGTTTGCTTTAACGATGACTTTTGCTGCAAAAGCGCAGCGGTATAATGACAAACTGGATGGCCCTTTTGCCGTCACTAAAGCATTTGGCGCTAGTGGCCAGTGCGAAATGTGCAAACACCGCATTGAAAATGCCATCAATCGCTTACCCGGTATCTGGTCTTCCAATTGGAATGTAGATACAAAAACGGTGTTGGTAAAATATGACAGATCAAAAATCAATGTGCAGAAAATTGAACAGGTGGTAGCGGCTGTTGGACATGACACCCACGAATTCAGGGCAAAGGATGAAGTATTTGCTGCGCTTCCTGAATGCTGCCATTATCAAAGAAAAAGTTAATTCCTGCAACTTCCTACCATTTATACTTGCCCTATGCATCCGGATGTAACCAGTAGAAAACAGGGGAAATGCCCAAAGTGCGGCATGAAGTTCCCACCGGCTAAGGAAATGAAGGATTCGAGTATGAGGATGTAATAACGTAATTCTTCTGAAAGTCATTTGTTGAGGCCAGACATGCCAGCCTAAGTGACGGTCAGAGACAATCCGCCTAGTTCCATTATCTTGCCCCGATTGCGGGGATGAAGATGTAGGCACGATAAATGGTATTGTTGTATGGGATATATGAATGAGTAAGCAGAATTATATAAATATTTGCCATAATTGTGTAACTTTTTTGGTGTAGTTTATGCTATATTTATGATAATCAATTAATTGAATAATTATATAAAACTTTAACTTTGTTAGGAAGGTAATGAAAACCACTCGATCCATACGACTCAAGGCAGCGTTCCTGTTGTTGGTATTCACTTTGAATACGGCCATCGGCTTCGCCTGTTCTATGGGGGTGGATATGGGTTTTAACAAACACCACTACGATCACGGGGAGGAAGCTTTACCTGGCGATGTTTCCCAGGAAGTGGAAGGCCATCAAAATGAAGGCCATCACAATGAAGCCAATGAGCATCATGAAGATATTGACCATCACCACGAGGCTGGTGACCATCACCATCTTAAAAAGGAGGGTTGCGGAGATCATGGCTGTTGTAACGATACGGTCGTTAAGTTTCAGCAATTGGACAAGAATCTTATTGCTACGGCCTTTGCTCTGTATGTACCGTTATTTGTGCCTGTTCCTGGCGTCGATTTCCATTGCTTACCTTTCGCTACGTTATCGATAGTATTTCAAAAACGAGTTATACGACACTATTATCCACCTCCTCCGGACATACGTGTGTCTATACAATCCTTCCAGATTTGAATTGATGTAATGCTTCGCATTTTGCATGGTTTATTACCGTGCAGATAGGTTTTTTTTAGACATCACATCAATAAATCTATAATGAAAAAGTCAATTCTCATTTTTGCACTATCGGCAATGGGCTTTGTACAGCCCAGCTTTGCCCAGGATAGTACCCGAACATCCCCGCTTTCCACTTTACTTACTTCTTACTATGCTATTAAAGATGCATTGGTGGCAGGGAATGCGAATGCAGCCTCTTCAAATGCGGCAGTATTTCTGTCAACGGCTAAGGACATGGATGATAAAACGATGCCTTCTGCCAGCCGCGATGCGCTGGTGCAGGACGCGGGTAATATTGCATCAGCCAAAGATCTTAATCGTAAACGGGAGTATTTTGCCCGTTTCAGTACCGATCTATTTGCGGTGGCCAAAACAGTTAAGCTCACGGCTCAACCTGTGTACGAAATGTATTGTCCCATGAAGAAGGCTTATTGGCTCAGCAACGTACAGGCGGTGAAAAACCCATATTTTGGCAATGCCATGCTTACCTGTGGTAAGGTGGTGGAAACCCTTCCATAAATAATAATGATTACAGCGCCTGATTGTAATGTAACCGTTGGTTATATTCATATCAATAATTTTTTTATAAAAAACATACAACAATGAAACAGATATTTTTTGGCCTGGCAATAACCGCTACTTTTCTTACAGCTTGTAACAATACGCCTACTAACGATCAGGATAATAAAACAACTGCTCCGGCAACTGATACGACAGCCACGGCGACAACCTCGGATGTGGTGGGGAAGAAGGGTTCGGTAAAAGAAATTCTGGCAGGCTACCTGCAAATGAAGAACGCTTTTACCAAGGACGATGATAAGGGCGCGGCTGAAGCCGGCAAGGTCATGGTAAAGGCGTTTTCGACCTTCGATACGACGAGGTTGACGGCTGAACAATCTAAGATCTATAAGGACGTGCAGGATGATGCAAAGGAACACGCGGAACATATTGGCACGAATGCGGGCAATATTAAGCATCAGCGCGAACATTTTGATATGTTGAGTAAGGACATGCACCAACTGGTAAAAACATTTGGTGCTGGTCAGGCTTTGTATTATGATCATTGCCCGATGTACAATAATAACAAGGGAGCAGATTGGCTCAGTGAAACGAAGGACATTCAAAACCCGTATTTGGGCAAGGCTATGCCGACTTGCGGTTCTGTTAAGGAAGAATTAAAATGAGATCGCATGAGCCGCTTGAAAATAACATTGTTAGTCATAGGAGTAGGCTTCCTTTTAATACAGCTTTTCCAACCTGCCCGTAATAGCAACGGGCAGGTTTTGCCGGCGGATGTTACGAAAGTTTATACTGTACCGAATAAGGTCCTGGCACTATTTCAAAAGTCCTGTTATGACTGCCATAGCAACAACACTCGCTACCCATGGTACGCACATATTCAACCAGGTGGTTGGTGGCTGGCCTCGCATATCTGGGATGGAAAGGCAGGGCTTAATTTTAGTGAATTCGGCCATTATTTACCACACCGACAGCAAAGTAAATTACAATCTATTATTAACAGCATGAATGACAAGACAATGCCTTTAGGTACCTACACTCTCCTTCACAGGGACGCGAGACTATCAAAGGAGGATATGGTCCTGATAGTGGATTGGGCCCAAAGAACGAAAGACAGTCTTTCTTTAAGAAATTGATTTTATGAAATAAAAATTAAAGGAAATGAAACGATCACTTTTATTGTTCTCTTTATTTTACAATACGGTTTTTGCTCAGCAGGATATGAAAAATATGCCTGGCATGGATAAGTCGACTAAAATCACCAAAGAACAGGACCAGTCCGTGTATTACACCTGTGTTATGCATCCGGAAATTCACGCAAAAAAGCCCGGCAATTGCCCTAAATGCGGAATGAAGCTAATAAAAAAGATGTCCGCTGCAAAAATGCGACCTAACCTCCATCAACAGGATGAAAAGGGAATGGCCGCGGATTCTTCAATGAAGGGGAAAATGGATATGGACAATAAGCCGGCGGATTCCAGTAAAATGGATCATAGCAAGGCGATGGTGATGGCTATGCCAATGAACAATATGAAGGATATTGACACGGCGAAGGCTCACTTAGGTCCGGTGAAAACGATAGCCAGTGAAACGCCTCCCCATACCGTGAGATACGACTTGTATATCAAAGATACCATCGTTACTTACGGAAAAAAGGCAAAAAGGGCTATTGCTGTAAATGGTCAAATACCTATGCCAACCCTTACATTTACGGAAGGTGATACAGCAGAAATTTATGTCCATAACGACTTAAATGAAGAAACCTCCCTTCACTGGCATGGGTTGTTTTTGCCCAACCGGATGGATGGGGTGCCTTTCCTAACGCAAATGCCCATAAAACCGCATTCCACTTATCTCTACAAATTTCCAATTGTTCAGCATGGTACCCATTGGTACCATAGCCATAGTAAATTGCAAGAACAAATTGGGATGTATGGTTCTTTTATTATGAATAAACGAAAGGAGTGGAACATACAGACAATACCTATTCTGTTAAGTGAGTGGACAGATATGAAACCGGAAGAGGTTCACCGCAGCCTTCGTAGTGCCACAGACTGGTTTGCTATTCAGAAGAAAACAACACAAAGTTATGCTGAAGCTATAAAGTCGGGTAATTTCAAAACTAAAGTCACTAATGAATGGAAGCGCATGAATGCTATGGACGTAAGCGATGTTTACTACGACAATTTTTTGATCAATGGTAAAAACCAAAACGAGCAATCTCAGTTTAAAGCGGGTGACAAAGTAAGGCTCCGGATAGCGAACGGAGGGGCATCCGATTATTTTTGGCTAAAATACGCAGGCGGTAAGATAACCGTGGTAGCGACAGATGGCAATGATGTGGAGCCAGTGGAGGTGGACCGATTGATTATTGCCGTTTCTGAAACCTACGATGTGGTAGTAACGATTCCTGAAAATAAGAGTTATGAATTTTTAGTTACCCCTGAAGACCGTACCAAATCGGCTTCGCTGTGGTTGGGCAAAGGAGAAAGAGTGCCTGCAACCCAATTACCTAAGTTAAAATATTTTGCCGGTATGAAAATGATGAATGACATGATGGATATGAAAGGCAATATGATAGAAATGGAAGGGATGCAAATGGCCAACCAGGTTATGGACATGAACACCGTTATGTACCCGGAAATTACTGGTGCGGAAAAGACGGACGGTGAAATGAACAAGCATGACATGAATGATATGCAAATGCCCAATAACAACAGTATGCAGGGAATGAACATGGCGCCTGAAAGTTCCGATATTGTTACGCTTAATTATGGCATGCTGCGTTCTACCGACAAAACAGTCTTGCCGGAGGGTCCATGGCGGGAATTAAAATTTGATTTGACTGGGAACATGAATCGTTACGTTTGGAGTCTCGATAATAAAGTAGTCTCGGAAAGTGATAAGATCCTTATCAAAAGAGGGGAAAAACTTCGAATCATTTTTTTCAACAATAGCATGATGCGACACCCGATGCATCTGCATGGCCATGACTTCAGGGTATTGAATGGGCAAGGTGATTATTCACCCTTGAAAAACATCATTGACATCATGCCTATGGAAAGAGATACGATTGAATTTTATGCCGGTGAGCCGGGGGGCGATTGGTTTTTTCATTGCCATATTTTATACCATATGATGAGTGGAATGGGAAGAGTTTTCAGCTATGAGAATTCGCCGGCAAATCCGGAACTTCCGGATCCAAAAGCGGCTAAAAGGGGTTTAAATGCAGATGATCGAAGGTTTCATCCCATGGGCCGGGTTGGCCTGGAAAGCAACGGCAGTGATGGACAATTTATGTTATCGCAGACACGGTGGATGGCAAGTACAATGTGGCACTTGGGCTTTCACAATATGCACGGGTATGAAAGCGAAACAATGGTAGGTAGATATTTGGGCAGAATGCAATGGTGGTATCCGTATGTAGGATTTGATTATCATTTTAAAAAAGAAGGTGGTCCAAAAAATATTTTCGGAAATGAAAGTAAAACGTGGTTCGGGCAGGTCAGCAATAAACTGGACCGCCATACAGCCGTAGCTGGTATTGCATACACGCTGCCAACATTGACGATTGCGGATTTAAGAATTGATGGGAATGGGAAACTTAGATTTCAATTGTCCCGGCAAGATATCTCTATGACTCCCCGTCTTCGTTTTAGCTGGATGATCAATACGGATAAGGAGTATATGGCGGCCTTCAGATATATTGCTACCAAATATATTTCACTTTCTACCCATTATGATAGTGATATGGGATTAGGAGCAGGGTTGACTTTTACGTATTAAGAATGCTGAACTTTTTTAAATCGGGTGTAATGAAAAGGGGTAATAAAAAGAACGATCCTAAAGATGAAGATATGGATGTTAGCAAAAATGTGGAACAGTTTGTGGCGCTTTTTGATTATGCTACGATCGGGATTATTCTAACGGATGGTAAGGGAAGGATTATCAATTTTAACAAATATGCGGAGCGTCAGTTTGGTTATTCAAAGGAAGAAGTACTTGGGAATACTATAGAAATTCTTTTGCCGGAAAGTGTCCATCGTAAGCATGTCGCCTTAAGAAACGGGTTTTATCAACATGCGGAGAATAGGGAAATGGGGATTGGCAGGGATTTATATGCTAAAAATAAGAATGGGACGGAATTTCCTGTAGAAGTAAGCCTGAGTCATTATAAATTAAATAATGAAGAGTACGTTATCGCTTTTGTGATCGATATCACGCTTCGTAAAAAAAGTCAGGATTTGGTGTTGAGGCAAAAACTTGAATTGGAGCAAATTTCTTCTGAGATGAAACAGCTCAATATAGATCTGGAACAAAAGATCCAGGAGAGAACGCTGGCCCTAAAGGAAACGTTGGTGGAGTTGGAAAATTCCAAAGAGGTGTTAAACGAGGCTTTTCAAAAGGAAAAGGAACTGGGTGATCTGAAGTCCCGTTTTGTGTCTATGGCCTCTCATGAGTTCAGAACCCCGTTGAGTACGATCTTATCATCTACTTACTTAATGGCTCAATACAACGATGCCGGCGACCGGCCAAAACGCGAAAAACATATTGAACGTATTGTATCATCGGTGAACATGCTGACGAACATCCTGAATGACTTTCTTTCTCTTGGTAAAATTGAAGAAGGGAAAATACAAGTTAGGTTTGGCGAATTCGATATCCAGGACCACTTGACATCTATCATCCAGGAAATGAAAAATAATATTAAAAAGGGGCAATCTATTAGGTATGAGCACAAGGGTGCCACTATGATATCGCTGGATCATTCCTTGTTGAAACATATTGTTTTGAATTTATTGTCCAATGCCAGTAAGTTTTCTCCTGTCACGGAAGTTATTCAACTGAGTACAACCGTATCGGATAAAGAAGTTATACTGGTAGTAAGAGATCGGGGGATCGGTATTTCTGAAGAAGACAGGGTGCATTTGTTTGAACGTTTTTTCCGGGCGACTAATGCGGCTAATATTCAAGGGACCGGTCTTGGATTGCACATTGTCGGAAAGTATGTGGAGTTGATGAAGGGCCGGATTGAATGTACGAGTGAATTCAACAATGGAACGGTATTTACGATTACTTTTTTAAAACCAACAGTAAATGAAAACAATTTTAATTATTGAGGATAACGAACATATCCGGGATAATACGGCGGAAATCCTCCAGTTGGCGAAGTATAATGTACTGACTGCCGCTGATGGGCAGCAGGGGGTCGATTTGGCGGTTAGGCACAATCCGGACCTGATCGTCTGCGATATTATGATGCCGGTATTGGATGGGTATGGTGTGTTGAATATTCTGCATAATACCCCGGAAACGCAGCAAATTCCTTTTATTTTCTTAACAGCAAGGACAGAGCGATCCGACTTTAGAAAGGGTATGGAAATGGGGGCGGATGATTTTATCACTAAACCCTTTAACGGTAAAGAATTACTAGCTGCTATCGATAGCCGCCTAAAGAAGGCGGCCTTATTAAGGCAGGTTTTGCCACCGGGGATAATTGGATTCAACAGCCTTTTGGAAACAGTGGGTAATCATCATTTATTACAATCGCTGTCGGAAGGTAGAAATAGTAACCGGTATAAGAAGAAACAGAGTATATATATAGAGGGAACTTATCCGCATTGCTTATATTATGTACAGAAAGGGAAGGTGAAAACTTATAAAAGCAATGAAGAGGGTAAAGAACTCATTATAGGATTGTACAATGCGGGGGATTTTCTCGGGTATATTGCGATGCTGGAAGGATCTGCTTATAAGGAAACGGCGGAGGCGATGGAGGAGTGTGAACTGGCGCTTATTCCAAGGGAAAACTTTGAGGAATTGGTGAACAATAACAAAGAAGTGGCGCATCAGTTTATACGGTTGCTGGCAAAAGATATCACGGAAAAGGAGCAGCAATTATTAGGCTTGGCGTATAACTCCCTTCGTAAAAAGGTGGCGGAAACGATTATTATGTTGAAAAAGAAGTATAAGGCTCCCGACGGGAATTTCTTTAACGATATAAGCCGGGAAAATTTAGCCACGCTGGCTGGCATAGCCACTGAATCATTGATCAGGACATTGAGCGATTTTCGCCGGGAAAAATTAATCGATATAGAAAGGGGTAATTTTACCATTTTAGACGAAAAAAGGCTTGAAAGCCTTGCCAATTGAATCCGACAAAGGAACTTTGAAATTCGGCTGAAATGGGCAATAGCCCAGAACTAGCTATATAAAGACAGGTAGGCATTGAATTCCTTTTTGAGCCAATTATATTCCGCCTCTATGTAATCTATGTTCTTTTTAAGCTGGTCTCTTTTTTTTGCTACTTCTACCGGCAAAACCATACTCCTCTTGCCCTCATTCTTAATTTGCAATTGTATTTCCTGTTCGTGTACATCATGGCGAAGTGTATCTATCGCTTCCTCTTTTTGAATGAACTGGGATTGAAAGTGTTCCATTTGTACGAGCGAACCTTTATCCATATCTTTCTCCTTCAATACGGTGACCAGACGGTGTTTTAGAAAGCTCGTTTCCTGTTTTAAAAATTCCAACATTCGCTCCCATGACTCATTCTCATGCCTGTATTGCTCAATCGTCATTATTATCTCCGTTTAGCTATCCATGAATGTATAAATTACCGCTCAACCCGGGTCAAAATATTGTGGTATTGCCACAAAATTCAAATTCCGCTGGCTTTATTCAATGATTATCGTCAGGAAAAAATATGATTCCCGTCATATATTAAGGTTAGGATGAGTACAATCATAAAATATCCTGATGGCGGTCATACACGCCCATTTTTGGTATCCTTATTTTTAGTGAATATTTATTGATGGTATTTTAAACTTATAATTATGAAACATTCATTGCTTATTACTTCTCTTTTTCTTGCTTTTTTTTCTATGAATGCTATTGCCCAGAAAGATAGTAGCGGAATCTATAAAACGGCGGCTGATTTTGAAAAGGGTAAATTATACCTGGCTATTGATTGCCGGACGGAGTCGCATAAGATAAAACTAAACGAATTCTTTGATAAGGATTTTATAACTGTCAAACATGAAGGCGGCTCTTATGACTTGAAGAAAAACGAAATTTACGCATATAAATTATGTGACGGCAAGATTTATCGATTCCAGGGAAAGGAAAATTACCTGATGCTAAATTCTTCTGAGAAGATCATCCTGTATACAGTGGAAGTTCCCAACATCGGAAAAGGTGCGATCCCTGCAAAGGTAGCGTATTATTATAGTAAGGATCTGGATTCCCCCATCCAGGAGCTTTCAAAAGAAAGCCTAAAGGCAGCATTTCCTACTAATCATAAATTCCATGATGCATTGGATGAAAGTTTCAAAAATGATGCTGATCTCGCATCCTACGATAGTTTTCATAAGATGTATAAGGTGAATCATGTGATGGAAATGAATGGTAATTAGGGTGGCGAAGTCGGTAAACTTTAAAATCTATACTGTATGGCTTGCGGAAACAACTGTTCATGTGCTGGGAATGAGTCGGGGAGTGGAGATGATTCCAGGAGAAGTTTTCTTAAATCATCTGTGGCCACCCTGGCAACGGGACTGCTAGGCGGAACGCTGCTCAGTTCAATAAGTTCCTGCAATGACAAAGCCAAGCCAATAGGAGAAAAGATAAACGTCTTGACACATGATGGCAAACTCGTTAGGGTAGATAAATCACAGGTGGCTGATTTTAAGCCTTTTATCTCAGAGATTGATGTTCGAAAGGGGATACCAGGTAAAAAATTTGTAATGGTGATCGACCTGGCAAAATGCGATGGCTGCGGTAAATGCACAAAAGCCTGCAATAAGATGCATTACCTGCCTTCCAATAAGGAATGGATTGAAGTACTGGAAATGCAAGATACCCCGGAAACGGCTCCCTATTATTTTCCTAAGCCCTGCTATCATTGTGACGAACCACCCTGCGTACCAGTATGCCCCGTCGATGCCACCTTTAAAAGGGAAGACGGCATCGTGGCCATTGATACCGATCGCTGTATAGGGTGCCGTTTCTGTATGGCCGCTTGTCCTTATTCTGTTCGGATTTTTAATTGGACAGAACCAGTCAAACCAACTTTTGTAGAACAGACACCGGCAGCGGAGAATGTCTTTCAAAGTAAAAAAGGGTGCGTGGAAAAATGTGATTTCTGCCCTCATATGGCACGAGAAGGGAAGTTGCCCGCTTGCGTAACCGGATGCCCGATGAACGCCATCTATTTTGGTGATGAAAACGAGGATGCAGTAACATGCATGGACGGGACAACGGAGAAATTATCTCAATTGCTGGAGGATAGGGCCGCCTATCGCTTCATGGAAGAATTAGGTACTAAACCACGGGTCTTTTACTTACCCCCTAACAATCGCACCTATTCCCCCAAAGATATTAAAATAGAAAACCCAGACTCCTAAAAAACCTTTGCGATTATGGAAAAACTTGATCTAAATATCAAGAGCCAAATTCAGGATGAATTGCTAGGTACAGTTGGTCGAAGGTATCGGCAAGAGACTTTCTGGGTGATATTTCTTGCATTGGTTTGCGCCGGGGGTACTATTGCGTGGATCATTCAATTAAGAAAGGGATTAGGTGTAACAGCCATGCGGGATTATGTCTCCTGGGGGCTGTATATCGCATTACTATTTTTCTTTGTTGGAGTAAGTTTAATTGGAGCGTTAGTTTCCTGTGTTTTGCGTTTTACCGGCGCAAAATGGCGTTACCCCCTGATTAGAATTGCTGAAGCGGTGACTGTATCGGCGGTATTTTTCGCAGGATTTATGCCGGTATTGGATATGGGCCGGCCGGAGAGACTGTATTTCCTGGTTACCCATGGGAGAATTCAATCCCCCATTCTTTGGGATGTGCTGGCAATTGCTACTTATTTTTTTGGAAGCCTACTCTTTTTCTACCTGCCTTTAATTCCAGACTTGGCTATCATGCGGGATAAGTTAATTAACGTTCCTCCATGGCGAAAGAAAATTTATCGTCGCTTAGCAATGGGTTGGGAAGATAGTGTAGCCCAAAAGGCCATTTTAAAAAAAGCAATGAGCCTTATGTCTATCATCATTTTACCATTGGCTGTATCGGTGCATACGGTAAGCGCCTGGTTGATTGCTATGACACTACGCGCAGGATGGAATACAAGCATCATGGGCCCTTATTTTGTTTTTGGAGCGCTGGTCGCAGGATGCGCAATTATGATCCTTATTATCGCCATATTACGACATGGTTACAAATTGGAACGGTACTTAACCGCTACGCACTTTAGCAAACTATCGACCTGTCTATTAGCGCTTACCGTGTTTTACTTGTACCTGAATGTCAATAAATACGGCGTGCCTGCCTATAAAATGGCGAATGATGAGAAGTATTTGTTAAATGACTTATTCACGGGCAAGCATGCATTCCTGTTTTGGTTCACCCAGATAGTCGGCTTAGTAATACCCGTTATTCTTTTGTCCTTTAAAGCAATTAGAAACTCTATTCGTGGTGTTGTTATTGTATCTGTAATGGTTTTATTGGGTGCTTTATTAAACCGTTATCTCATTGTAATACCCAATATGCTGCATCCATTTGTCCCTATTCAACATGCTCAGCCAGGATATGCTTCCTATAATCCCACATTAATAGAATGGATGATCACTGCTTCTTCCTTAGCGGGCTTTGTATTACTAATTATTTTGTTATTCAAGCCATTTCCTGTTATTACAATGTGGGAGGTAATCGAGGGGGTAGAAGAGAGCGGGGAAAAAGAAGTGGGCGTGGAAAATTTGTCAAAACTTCAACTCATACAAGGGAATGTCAAGTAAATTATTCATATCAGCGATGATATTGTTGGCTGGAATGGATTCGATCGCCCAACAACCGAAAAAAGACGGAATGATATCTCTTAGGATGAGTGCCAACGATAGCATGCATATCGTGACTGCAACAGTTGCGGATCTCAGCACGAAGGCTCCATTGAAAGGTGTTGAAATTACATTTTATGTTAAGCGGATGTTTGGCATACTGAAAATTGGCAATGGCACTACAGATACGATGGGGATTACTTCTGCGGAGTTTCCGTTGACGATGCCTCCCAGCGATACGCTAAGGGGTCTAATAGTTTTGGCAAAAGTGGAAGATAATGCCATTATCAACGATACTTCGTTTCAGATAATGGCTGTATCAAAAACATCTATTCCCATACATACGCCGGTAAGATTGGGTTTAGGTAGTTCAAATGCGCCTATTTGGCTAAAGATAACCTTTTGGTTAATTGTGGCCGTTGTATGGGGCTCTTTTGCCTATACGCTGTATTTAATATATCTAATTAAATTAAAGTCTTCTCGTAAAGTATTAATTAACCATTAAAAACAAGAAGGTATGGAAACACGTAACCATCGTCTATTCAATTCAAAGCATTTTGTAATTGTCACAGGTTTTTTTTTACTGATTACCGTTTCGTCGTTTATTGTATATCAGCAAACGCCATGGAAAGCCCCTGCGGTTGCGGATGCCAAGAAAAACCCTCTTGCCGCCGATGCTAAGTCCATGGCTGGCGGTAAAACATCCTACGTAAAAGAATGTCAATCTTGCCACGGGAAAAAGGGAAAAGGGGACGGCCCAGCTGCTACCAGCCTGGACATACCTGCTGGAAACTTTTCAACGGCGGCTACTCAAAGTCAAAGCGATGGAGCCCTTTTCTGGAAAATTTCAGAGGGCCGTAAACCGATGCCCTCTTTCAAGAAAAAATTATCCGAAGAAGAGATTTGGCAATCGATCATTTATATGAGGACCCTCAAGCAATAATATATGAATAAAAGGACAAGGATATATTTATTGACGCTGGGTTTAACTGCCTTAGGTGTCCAGGCTTTTGCGCAACAATTCACTGAGGCTTACCTGGATAGCTTAATACAAGTCAAAACACAAGCACTAGTGGCACGTAACAGCAAATTTATGCTGACCGGTTATATGTCTGCAGGCATAACATTTGTCAAAAACGGTAGTTCTTATTCAGGCGTAGGATTAAGCCCTATTTTTTTATGGAAGCCGGCTGATCGCATTTTTTTTGAAGCGGAGTTTGAGACGGGGTTACAGGGGTCACAGACGATGATTAACCTGGAGTATGCGGATGTATCTTTTTATCTGAATAAATACATGACGATCCGGGCGGGGAAATTTTTATCGCCCTTCGGTATTTATGAGGATAGGTTGCATCCCGGATGGATCAATAAATTACCGAGTATTCCTTTGGGCTTGGACCACGATAATTCTCCGGTGGGTCCCACTTCTGAAATAGGGGTGGATGTGGGCGGAGGTATTCCCCTTGGCACGGCTACAATGAATTATAGCGTTTACGTGACGAACGGGCCTACACTGAATACGACGGCGGGTGATCCCACACTGATGGGACAATTAAATTATGCGAATGCAGATGATAATAATAAGAGCAAGTCCACGGGTGGGCGAATTGGCCTGCTGCCTTTTTCAAACTCCTCTCTTGAAATCGGTGCCTCTGCGCAGTTTGGAAAAGTGGGCGATAAGGGAACGCAATACGAAAATGTGGGAACCCATCAATATGCACTGGACCTAAGTTACGGCAAGCAATTGGAATTTATCAAAGGATATATCGATTTTAAAGGACAATGGAATTGGGTGAATGTTGACAACGCTGTTTATAAAGACCCGAGTGATTCGACCGGTAATTCTACCCTTTCATTTAGTAATAAGCGGAATGCCGTTTTTGGCCAGGTGGCCTATAGGCCAAGCATGTCTCAAAATAAATTATTAAAGAAGACGGAACTTGTGTTCCGGTATTCAGGGTTCAATCCACCAAAGGCGATGGCGGGAACGGAAAAGCAAATGCAATATACCTATGGTCTGACGTATTGGTATACCTGGAGGACTGCTTTTAAATTGGCCTGGCAGTCACAGTCTAACAACAATGCATTTTACATGCAGGTAGCTGTGGGATTCTGATGAATCGCTTTTAAAATATATTCGTATGAAAAGGAATACAATCATTATCGTATTGGCGTTTATGCTATTCTTGGGAGCATTTATTCAGAGTTGTGTATCGGCAAAAATTGCGGATAAGGGCGGAAGCCAGCTTTGGACGGAGAATTGTCAACGATGCCATAATGCACCATCGTCTGCGGCGTTTTCGAATATGCAATGGGAATTGGTGATGGCTCATATGAAGACGAGGGCAACGCTGACGGACGATCAGTATAAGAAAATTCTGGAATTTTTGAAGGCGGGCGATTGAGTATGTTTTCTTTCTCTTAAACGGCCATTCTGTCATCTACCGGGCCACTGCAACGATTGCTGGGTTATGAAATACAATCTCCATTTTAAAATTCGGCAGAATGTATAGGAGGCGAATGGCATCTGACCGCCTCATTTTCATTTTCCTGAAAATATTAAAATTACGGCTACTGCTGCTTTCACTGACCCACAGAAAGCGGTGGCTTCCTTTTCAAGGCATTCCTTGTCGAAATATTCTACGAGTGTTTTTACTGGAACATTTCTGATCAGTAATTCGTTTTAATCTTAACAAGAGACGATCATGGTAGAAAAGTTAATTGAGTTTTCGCTGCGTAACCGGTTTATTGTGCTCGTAATCGCCGTAGGTTTGTTGATATGGGGATGGTTCTCTATACAAAGAAATCCAATCGACGCGATTCCCGATCTGTCGGAGAACCAGGTCATTGTCTTTAGCGAGTGGATGGGCCGGAGCCCGCAATTAATAGAGGACCAGATTACCTATCCGCTGGTATCCAACCTACAGGGCATCCCGAAGGTGAATCGGGTCCGAGGGACTTCGATGTTCGGAATGAGCTTCGTGTATGTGATCTTTGATGATAAAGTAGATACGTATTGGGCCCGGACCCGGGTGTTAGAGCGGCTGAATTATGCGCAGCGTTTGCTGCCACAAGGGGTGACACCAGCTCTTGGCCCGGATGGCACCGGGGTCGGTCATGTTTTCTGGTACACACTGGATGCTAAAAATATGGACTTGGGCGAGCAACGGGCTTTGCAGGACTGGTATATAAAATTTGCTTTGCAGACGGTATCGGGCGTGGCAGAGGTGGCCTCTTTCGGGGGTTTTGAAAAACAATACCAGCTGGTAGTGGACCCGATGAAGTTGCAATACTATAATGTTTCCCTGATGGACATTATGAATAAGGTGAAGGCTAACAACAATGATGTGGGAGGGCGTAAATTTGAGATGAGCGACATGGGCTATATTATCCGGGGGCTGGGTTATGTACAGAAAAAAGAAGACCTCGAAGAGATCTCCCTGGGCGTGTACAACGGCATTCCGGTAAGAGTCAAAGATGTGGCGTATGTACAGATGGGCGGCGATCTGCGATTGGGTATTGTAGACCAGAATGGGGAGGGTGAAGTAGTAGGCGGAATTATAGTGATGCGATACGGGGAAAATGCGGATAAGGTGATAAAGGCAGTAAAAGAAAAAATGGGGGATGTTCAGAAGGGCTTGCCGGGTGGAGTCACTTTCAAAATGGCGTATGATCGCAGTACGTTAATAGAAGCCACGCTCGAAACCATTAAAGGAAAGTTAAAAGAGGAAATTATTGTGGTATGCATCATCGTACTGATTTTTCTCTTTCATTGGCGCAGCGCATTAAGTATCATCATTCAATTACCCATCACCATCGCCATCAGCTTCATTCTGCTGGATTCATTCGGTCTTTCGTCCAATCTCATGTCGCTGACCGGTATTGCGTTGGCAATTGGGGTGGTGGTTGATAACGGTATCATCATGTCGGAAAACTCTTACCGTAATTTATCGGAGTGGCAAAACAAACCGGATCCGGGAACATAAACTATTCAATCATGAAGCGGTTATTCTCATTTATAGGCCGATTGTTCAAAAAAAAGGCAGCCCCGGAAAAGAGCGGAAAAAAAGGATACCGGAAAATACCGGAGGATGTCCGTCTGGCCATTATTGAAAAGGCATCCAAGCAGGTATCGCGGGGCGTGTTTTTTTCAACGATTATTATTATTTCCTCTTTTTTGCCGGTTTTCCTGCTGACGGGTCAGGAAGGGAAGTTGTTTGGCCCGCTGGCATGGACGAAATCATTTATCCTGGCGGTGGACGCGATATTGGTGGTGACCCTGGCGCCGGTGCTGATCTCTTTTTTTATGAAGGGCCGTTTTCTGCCGGATACGGCCAATCCTGTGAACCGGGTGCTGGAAAGGATATACGAGCCGTTGATACGTATCTGTCTGAAATGGCGTAAAACGACGATCGGGATCAATTTAATAGCATTGGCCATCGGGGTGGTATTGGTTACCCGGTTAGGGTCTGAATTTATGCCGCCGTTGGACGAAGGCTCCTTATTGTTTATGCCAATCGCCATGCCGGACATTTCCAATTCAGAAGTGAAAAACCTGTTGCAGGTGCAGGATAAGATCATTAAATCGCTACCCGAAGTGGATAATGTGTTGGGGAAAGCGGGCCGGGCATATACGGCCACTGATAATTCCCCCATCAGTATGATTGAAACGGTGGTATTACTGAAACCCCAAAAACAATGGCGGCACGGGTTTACAAAAGACAGCATTATTAAGGAGCTAAATGATAAACTGCAGATTCCCGGTATTACCAATGCGTGGACCCAGCCAATCATCAACCGGATCAATATGCTGTCAACCGGCATCCGCACAGACGTGGGGCTAAAATTATATGGGCAGAATCTGGATACCATTTATGCTTTTGCCCAAATGCTGAAAAAAGAATTGGAGGGTGTTCCCGGGGTAAAGGATCTTTATGTAGAGCCTATTACAGGGGGGAAATACGTCGATATTGTCATTAAGAGAGACGAAATAAGCCGGTATGGATTAAGCATTGATGACGTGAATGCTGTCGTGGAAAGTGCTTTGGGGGGAATGCAGCTGACGACTACTATTGAAGGGCGCCGACGCTTTTCCGTGAATGCACGTTTCGGACAGGATTTTCGCAATAACCTGGCCGCACTTAGGCGTTTGCAGGTACAAACCATGAATTACGGGCCTATTCCTCTGGAAGCAGTAGCGGATGTCCGCTTAAGTGATGGGCCGCCCATGATCAATTCGGAAAACGCCATGCTTCGGGGAACTGTATTGTTCAATGTCAGGGACCGGGATCTGGCGAGCACGGTCCAAGCTGCCAAGGTAAAATTGGATAAAATGCTGGCAACGATGCCGAAGGGGTATTTCCTGGAATGGAGCGGGCAGTATGAAAACCTCGTCCGGAGCGAAAAGACGTTGAAGATGATTTTACCGGTAGTATTGATCATTATTTTTATGTGTATGTACTTTGCCTTCCATTCAGCCAAAGAGGCGCTGATCAGTCTCATATCTATTCCTTTTGCTTTGATTGGAGGCGCCTTTATCGTTTATTTCTGGGGGGTGAATCTTTCCGTAGCGGTGTCAGTAGGTTTTATCGCTTTATTTGGCCTGGCGGTGGAAACCAATATCGTAATGGTCATTTATTTGAACGATGCGATGCAGCAATTGGTGGCAGCAAAAGGTAATTCGAAAGAAACCATAACCAAGGACGATCTCAAAGAATATGTTATCCAAGGAGCGGCCAAACGGTTAAGGCCAAAATTGATGACGGTAAGCGTGTCTCTTTTCGGACTGGTTCCGATTTTATGGAGCACGGGTGTGGGGAGTGATGTGATGATCCCTATTGTACTGCCGATGGTAGGGGGTGTATTAACATCTTCTACTTATATTCTATTGGTTACGCCACTGACTTTCCTGATTACAAAAGAACATGAACTCAGAAAAAAGGGTAAAATCGAAGTGCTGGAGGCTAAACAATAATACTATGAGCCGGATATTAATAGTTATCGCAATTGTTATTGGTCCTCTTTCAGTGGAAGCGCAACGCCTTGGGTTGGACAGTATTTTGAATAACATTCAAAGGGCCAATCCCCTCGGGAAAATGTACGATAATGACATCCGTTCTATGGATGAGACTGCTAAAGGCGCCCGAAGCTGGATGGCCCCCGAATTAGGCACAGGTTTTTGGATGACGCCGTATAATCCTTCTTTATGGAAAAAAGCACCGGATGGCACAAGCGGAATGGGGCAGTATATGGTCTCGGCGCAGCAGATGTTCCCCAATCGGAAAAGGCAGGATGCCGATGCTGCGTATATGGGGGCGATGTCGTCCGTGGAAAAAGAAAAAAAGAAGGCCTCACTAAATGAATTGTATGCGGTCGCCAAAAGAAATTATTATGACTGGATGACTCTGCGAAGGAAATTGGGCGTCATAGACCGGGACGAGCACCTGCTGGAGTTTATGATCCAAAATGCCGAGATCCGGTATAAGAATGGCATGGGAAAACTCAGTGCCTATTACAAGGCTAAAGCTGCCTTAGCCAATCTCGGGAATATGCGGAGTATGCTGGAAAATGAAATAAAACAAAAACGGATTGCACTGAATACCCTGATGAACCGGGATAAGTTACGTGAATTCGATATAGATACCTCCTATACGATCAGGGATTATACTGCACTCCGTTTTGATAGCACGCTGCTGGCCGGAGCTCGTAGCGATATAAAAGCCATCGATAGAAATATTACCCTGACACAACTGCAGCGAAACGCGGAGTTAGCCAAACTGAAGCCGGAATATGGGGTTCGCTATGAGCACATGTTCGGGTTTGGCGGGTTACCTATGCAATTCACCTTAATGGGTATGGTAAAGATTCCGTTTGCCAGATGGTCGTCGAAAATGTATAGAGCCAATGCGGAAAGCCTGAAATGGAAGACAGAATCACTGGTCCAGCAAAAGCAAATGATGATCAATGAGGCCTCTGGCATGGCGTATGGAATGCAGACGGATATCGAGACAAAAAAGAAGCAGGTGGGCATGTTCCAAAACAATATTATCCCGGCCCTGGAAAGAAATTACCAGGCCATGCAATTGGGATATGAGCAGAATACCGAGGAATTGTTTATGCTGCTGGACGCATGGGAGACTTTGAATATGACACAGTTGGAATACCTGAATCAGTTGCAGGAGTTATTGGAAATGCAGGTGGAATTGGAAAGGATACTGGAAATAAAATAAAAAATTGGTTACTATGATGAGCTATAAAAGTCGTCTATTGTTAATCCTATTTTTGCTGGCGATGGGAGGGCCCATTGCCCTGAATTCCTGTAAAGAAAAGAAATCCGGCGAAAAGACCGCAGCGGCCGTTTATACCTGCGCGATGCACCCGCAAATTATCAGAGATCAACCCGGTAAATGCCCTATTTGCGGGATGGAATTGATCAAAAAAGGGGCTGAAAATAAAAAGATTGACAGCATGGATCTGGGTACGCTATTGAAACCAACGAATGCTTTCGTTATTTCATCCCTTCCGGTGACAACCCTACAGAGAAATACGGAGAATATGGAAGTGAATGCGTTGGGTTTTGTTACCTATGACACCCGTGAGGTAGGGACGGTGGCGGCGAGGGTATCCGGCCGTATTGAAAAATTATATGTTCGTTTCCGTTTCCAGAAGGTAAAGGCGGGGCAGAAGATCATGGATATTTACAGCCCCGAATTGTTGACTGCCGAGCAAAACCTGCTGTTCCTTTTACGGAGTGACCCTACTAATATGGGTATTATCACCGCGGCAAAGGAAAAATTACTATTGCTGGGCATGAGTAATGAACAGTTGCTGCAGGTAATCAGCACGAAAAAGCCCTCCTTTACTATTTCGGTAAATAGCCGCTACAGCGGGCATATTCATGAGGCCGGGGGGATGGGAAATAACTCCGGCAGCAGTTCCGCAGGTATGAAAGACATCGCGGTAGTAACGGAAGAATTGCCGTTAAAAGAAGGAATGTATGTGCAAAAAGGGCAAACCGTTTTCTATGTATACAATCCATCCAGGGTATGGGCATTATTGAACATCTACGCTGATAAGGAAGAGTTGGTAAAGAACGGAACCAGGGTGGAACTGACCTCGGAAATGGCTCCCGGTAAGTCCTTTAGCGGAAAGGTTGATTTTATTGAACCTTTTTTCCGGAAGGAAAATAAGACACTTTCCGTAAGGGTGTATTTTGATAACTCCAAAATGCAATTGCCGGTAGGCAGCCAGGTAAAGGCAAAGGTGTTAGTGGCTCCTCAGGCGGTTGATGTGTTACCGGATGAGTCTATTGTTTCCCTGGGTTTGGATAAAGTGGTTTTTGTAAAAGTACAGGGTGGCTTTATACCGCATATTGTCGAAACGGGATTTACCAATAACGGAAAAACACAAATCCTGAAAGGACTCGCCACAACGGATACCGTTGCACAGAATCCACAGTTCCTGATGGATAGTGAAAGCTTTATAAAGGTTAAATAATATGGTATGAGAATAACTTGGATAACAATGATTGCCTTCTTTTTGGCTTGCAATGGTAAAAAGCAGCCATCGGGCGGGGCTACCGATACGATGAAAGATATGAAGATGGATAAAAACAGCGCGGAGCAAGGTACGGATAGCATGAAAGGTATGGATATGACCACTGGCACGGACACCATGAAGGGCATGCGCAATCCGGAGAAGTCGACCATTAATAAAAAAGGGAATCTGGACACAACCGGAATCAAACTGAGTGAGCAGCAGATACAATTGGGAAATATACAGACAGACACGATCAACTTCGGTATGATGGGAGATAGGATTGTTTTAACTGCCACTATCAACATGGATGAGAGGAAGACCACTTCCGTTAGCGCCCGGGTAATGGGAAGAGTTGAAAAATTATATTTTAAAAATACGGGCGACTATGTAAAAAAGGGAGAGAAACTGTATGATCTGTACAGCGAGGATCTGAACAATGCCAAACAGGAATTGATAGCGACTTTGCAACAAAAGCAGGTGCTGGATAGTGCCCTCATTGACTTTGATCGGCTTATTGAAAGTGCGAAATATAAATTGAAGTTATGGGGTATGAGCGAGGTCCAGATTGGGGAATTGGTGAAAACGCAGACAACATCGCCGTTGACGGCTTTTTACAGCGGAACAAGCGGGTACATCACAACGCTGGACATAAAGGAAGGGGGTTATACGATGGAAGGGGGCACCCTGATGCGTCTGGCAGATCTATCTACCGTGTGGGCGGAGGCCCAGGTATATGCCTCCCAACTAGCTCAGGTTGACAGGAATGGAATGGCCGAGGTGCAGATACCCGATTTGGGCGGAAAACGGGTAACCGGTAAAATAGAATTTGTCAATCCTGAAATCAATCCGGACACCCGGATCAACCTGGTCCGGGTAAGCATTCCTAATCCGGGCAACCAGTTAAAACCCGGTATGCCGGCCTATGTATTCCTGCGTAACCCCAGACACGATATGTTTTCATTACCCATTGATGCCGTATTGCGCGACGGTAAAGGCGCCACAGTATGGTTACAAAGCGGTAAAAATAGGTTTATCAGCAGGATGGTGGAGGTAGGTATGGAAACCGGCGACCGGATAGCGATAAAATCCGGCCTTACGGCTGGCGATATAGTGGTGATAAGAGGGGCTTACCTGATAAATAGTGAATATATATTTAAACAAGGTGCCAGTCCGATGGGTGGGATGAAGATGTAGAATCAAATGATTTTTTATTAATCAACGTTGCCAGAGGATTCGATTATTTTCCAGAGGCACGGAAATACCTTCATGATCCGGTATTATCCTCGCTGTAAAATCTGTTTCAGGCCGCGACGAGGAAACTTTTCCGGTGTATATAACACTTCCAGAAGGCGCTTTAGAATGATTATTGACTTGCAGGCGCTCACATGCAGGAGTTGATCCATTGATGCCATCAGCATAGAGTTCTACTGACACAGTTTTGGGATCAAGATCATTAAGAAATACTTGAACGGTAAAAATATGGTGCGTCCCGTCTGTTTCATTTCTTATTTCTTCAAAACGCAGCCCAGCCCATTTCTGATCAATGCCATGCAACCAATTAACGATTTGAATACCTGCTAATCCGTTTTCAGCGGCCCGCTTCCGGTAGGCAATTACGGCAGGCAGATAATATAATTCCGTATATTCTGTGATGCTACGGTTGGTGGAAAACATTGGCGTTAGCTTAGCCATGCTTCTGCGCATTTTGGACGTCCAGGCCACCGGTATTCCTTTCTCGTCAGGGCTATAGAATTCAGGTATCAATTCATCTTCAAGTAACGTGTAAAGTTGATTGGCTTCTACGGCATCCCATGCCACATTGTCTTCATGTTCCTTGCCATCCCCCAATGCCCATCCGACACCCGGTTCATAAGCTTCAGCCCACCAGCCATCCAACTCTGAAAAATTGATCCCCCCATTTACCAGCGTTTTCATCCCGCTTGTTCCGGAAGCCTCCCATGGACGCCTGGGAGTGTTTAACCAAACATCAACGCCCTGCACCATTTGCTCTGATAAAAACATATCATAGTCGCTCAAAAAAACGACCCTTGATTTTATTTCAGGCCTTCTGCTGAAGTTAACCCATTCCTTGACGATGGCCTGCCCTTCCAAGTCTGCCGGGTGGGCTTTACCGGCTATAGCAAGTTGTACTGGCCACGGGGAATTGTTCAATATACGGATCAGTCGGTCTTTGTCATGCAACAGTAGGCCGGGTCTTTTATAGGTGGCAAAACGGCGGGCAAAACCCAATGTTAGTGTGTTTGGATCAAAAAGGTATTTTGCATGTTCAACGTCTTCCGCGGAAGCACCTGAAGCAGCTAAATCAAAGGGAACACGTTTGCGGATATATTCGATAAAAGTCTTTCGGGCAGAAGTACGCATTTCCCATAGCTTTTTATCCGATACAGCTTGTATATGTTCATCAAGTGCTGCTATAGCACCCATCCAACGATCCTTTCCGCAGGCCTCCGTCCATAAATCATCTGCTGCTTTCGAGTCCCAGCTGCGCATATGAACACCATTCGTAACATGTCCTATCGGTATTTCAGTTTTTGGCCAGCGTGGGAAAAGTGGTTGAAATAACTCCCGGCTCACCTCCCTATGTAAACGACTCACCCCGTTCACAGCTCCTGAGCCACGAACAGCGAGATAAGCCATGTTGAAAGGCTCCGAGGCATCTAATGAATTTATACGTCCAAGTGCCAGAAGCCCATCTAAAGAAATCCCCAATTCGTTTTCCGCATATTTTTTTAAATATTGCGCTACCAGGTCAGGAGGGAAACGATCAAATCCTGCTGATACTGCCGTATGTGTGGTGAAAAGGTTACCCACTCTGGTTACAGCTAATGCTACGTCGAAAGATTGACCGGTTTGCAGCATAAAATGGCGGGCGCGTTCAAGTACCGCGAAAGCTGCGTGCCCTTCATTGAGATGACAGACTTCAGGTTCAATATTCAATTCTTTCAGAAGCCGCCATCCACCTATACCAAGTATCAATTCTTGTTGAAGCCGCAGTTCAGGACCACCCCCATATAATTCGCTGGTAATCCCTCTATGAGCCGGATAGTTGGCCGCATCATTACTGTCCAAAAGGTATAATTTTACATTGCCAACCCTTACTTCCCAGGCGCGCAGCCAAACTGAATATCCGGGTAACCCAATCTGCAATCGCAACCATTCGCCATTTGGTTTTCTGAGTGGCGTAATCGGCAACTGCCCGGGATCGTTGTAGGGATAAAGCGCTTCCTGTCCTCCGTCCTTGCCTATTACCTGGCGGAAATATCCTTGTTGGTATAACAATCCTACAGCAACTACCGGAACACCCATATCATTGGCACCTTTGAGTTGGTCCCCGGCTACATTGCCCAGACCACCGGAATAGATAGGAAGGCCTTCACTTAACATATATTCCATGCTGAAATAAGCTATTCGGATAAGGGAAGCGTCAGAATATTTCTCCTGAAACCAATTGCTTGCGCCAGGCCTTGCTTTTTTTGACTGCAATTCGTCCATTTTACTTTTCACAGCAGGGTCAGCTAATAAAAGTTTAATTTTATCAAATGAAACGGTTTGCAGAACGATCCACGGATTATGCGTCAGCTCCCAAAGAGGCATATCTAATTTTTTCCATATTTCATCAACGGCATGGTTCCATGACCAGCTTAAATCAAGGGTAAGTTCTATTAGAAATTTTAATCCTGGCAGATCTGATTCAGGGAATCTGTTTATCAATTCTTCAATTTCTGTTTTTTTCTCCATGATTGTTTATTGTTCTTTCAATATTACTTTTTTTGAATCTTGCCATGCTCTTGCCTTTCCATCATGGGGCTGTATTCACCACGACGGGCAGCTTGGTCGCATCTTGCCCGACAATATAGCGCATGCTGTGCCGCCGGAACATTAGCCTCTTTCCCCTGCCAAATCTCCAATGCCGGTTGCTGGATGGCGCGGGCAAACGAAAATGCCAAAGCCCAGGGCAGTCGCGATTTGAATCTAACATTCATAGCATTCAAACGAGCTGAAGCCAATTCGCCGGTTTGGCCGCCCGATAAGAATGCAATTCCCGGAACGGCAGCAGGGACGGCTCGCAGGAGACACCGCACCGTCGCGTCGGCTACCTCGTCCACCGTTTGTTGCTTGGGGCTGGCCGACCCCGGGAGAACCATATTGGGTTTCAGGAGCATGCCCTCCAATGACACCTTTTGCGTGTAAAGCTCGTTGAAAACCGTTTTCAGTACTTTCTCACTTACTTCGAAGCATCGCTCCAGGGTATGATCGCCGTCCATGAGTACCTCCGGCTCGACGACGGGTACCAATCCACCCTCCTGGCACAATGCGGCATATCTGGCCAATGCCTGTGCGTTGGCCTCGATGCAACCCCTGCTCGGAATGCCATCGCCTATGACAATCACCGCGCGCCACTTGGCAAAACGGGCGCCCATTTGAGCGTATTCAGCCAAGCGCTCCCGCAGGCCGTCCAGTCCTTCGGTTATTTTCTCTCCGGGATAGTTCGCCATAAACTTTGCACCGGCATCCACTTTGATGCCGGGAATGATTCCCGCGTCGGTGATGGCTTTGACGAAGGGCGTTCCATCTTTGGTATGCTGACGGATCGTCTCGTCATAGAGGATCGCTCCACTAATGCACTCGCCGAGACCGGGCGTGGTTACAATCATCTCCCGATAGGCTCTCCGGGCCTCTTCTGTCAGGGGAATGCCCACTTTGGCAAATCGTTTATTGCAAGTTGGATTACTTTCATCCATTGCCAACAGGCCCTTATCACCCGCGACCAGCATTTTCGCTGTATCAATTAACTCTTGTACTTTCATTTGGATTTACCCCATTTCCAGTTCCGGATTTCCGGCATATCCTCGCCGTATTTGTCAATGTACTGCTTGTGTTCGATGAGTTTCTCATTGAGCTGCCGCTTCAGGTAAATGCCCTTGTCGCCAGTCTGCGGTAGACGGTCGATGGCGTCCATCACGAGGTGGAACCGGTCCAGATCATTCAGCACTGTCATATCGAAGGGCGTGGTGATGGTGCCCTCTTCCTTGTACCCACGGACATGGATGTTGCCGTGATTGGTGCGGCGGTAGGTCAGTCGGTGAATCAACCAGGGGTAGCCATGAAAAGCGAAGATGACCGGCTTATTTTTGGTGAACAATTCGTCGAAATCTACGTCGCTTAACCCGTGAGGGTGCTCGGAGGCCGGCTGCAGTTTGAAAAGGTCGATCACGTTGACCACCCGGATTTTAAGATCAGGTAAATACTCGTGCATGATGGAAACGGCAGCGAGCATCTCCAGCGTAGGTACGTCGCCACTACAGGCCATAATTACATCGGGGGAAACGTCCTGGTCGTTGCTGGCCCACTGCCAGATGCCGATGCCCGCAGTACAATGCTTGACAGCAGCGTCCATCGTCAGCCATTGTGGCGCCGGGTGCTTGCCTGCGATCACGACGTTTACGTAATGCCGACTTCGCAAACAGTGATCCATTACTGAGAGAAGGCAGTTTGCATCCGGAGGAAGATACACGCGCACAATCTCTGCCTTTTTATTGACAACCAGGTCGATGAAACCGGGATCCTGATGCGTAAAACCGTTATGATCCTGTCGCCAGACATGGGACGCCAATAAGTAGTTGAGCGAGGCGATCTTCCTGCGCCATGGCAGGTGTGAAGTGACCTTAAGCCATTTGGCGTGCTGGTTGAACATCGAATCGATGATATGGATGAACGCTTCGTAGCAGTTGAATACCCCGTGACGACCAGTGAGGAGATACCCCTCCAGCCAGCCTTCGCATTGGTGCTCGCTGAGCATCTCTAAGACCCTTCCGGCTGGAGCCAGGAATTCGTCATTTGGCAGGGTTCGGCCGTCCCATTGGCGTTTGGTAACCTCAAAGAGGGCTTCCAGACCGTTGGAGAGCGTCTCGTCAGGGCCAAAGACCCGAAAATTCCGCTGCTCACTGTTTAACTTCGCCACATCGCGCAAGAAACGCCCGAGTACGTGTGTGTCGCCGATGCCTTTTATCCCAGGCGAAGGGACGTCAGCGGCGTAGTCACGAAAATCCGGCATCCTTAGATCACGGAGCAGCATACCGCCGTTGGCGTGCGGATTCGCACCCATGCGTCGTTCACCTTTGGGTGCCAGTTCAGCCAGTTCCGGTTTCAGGCGACCCTGGTCATCGAAGAGTTCTTCAGGCCGGTAGCTCCTGAGCCAGTCTTCCAGCAGTTGGAGGTGCTCGGGATGGGTAGCCGGGTCAGAAAGCGGCACCTGATGAGACCGGAAGTTGCCTTCAATAGGCAGGCCATCGACGACTTTAGGTCCGGTCCAGCCTTTTGGCGACTTGAGGACGATCATGGGCCAGCGGGGCCGCGTGGTGTCGCTGTTATTCCGGGCATTTCGCTGGATGTGCCGGATATTCTCTATGACCAAGTCCAGGGTCGCAGCCATGAGCTGGTGCATCTCAATCGGATTGTCTCCCTCGACGAAATAGGGTGTCCAACCGCAGCCGCGCAGAAATTGCTCCAGTTCCTCAGGCTCAATACGAGCTAGAATGGTCGGATTGCTGATCTTGTAGCCATTCAGGTGCAGCACCGGCAGCACGGCGCCGTCACTGATCGGGTTTAAGAACTTATTGGATTGCCATGCAGTAGCCAGCGGACCCGTTTCCGCTTCACCGTCTCCCACCACACAGGCGACGATAAGATTAGGATTGTCGAATACAGCCCCAAACGAATGGCTGAGCGAATAACCTAATTCACCGCCCTCGTGGATGGATCCCGGGCATTCCGGTGATGCATGGCTTGGGATGCCTCCGGGAAACGAAAACTGGCAAAAGAGCTTTTGAAGGCCTGCCTCATCCTGGCTGATATTGGGATATACCTCGCTGTAAGTGCCCTCGAGATAAGTATTGCCCACGACTGCTGGGCCGCCGTGCCCCGGGCCGGAGACGTAAATCATATCCAAGTCGTATTTCTTGATGACCCGGTTCAGGTGCGCGTAAATGAAGTTCTGACCTGGAGTCGTGCCCCAGTGTCCCAACAGCATTTTTTTTATATCCGCGATCCTCAGCGGCCGTTTTAACAGTGGATTGTCGTAGAGATAGATTTGTCCGACTGATATGTAATTTGCGGCGCGCCAATAGGCATCGATCTTTCGCAACAGTTCCGGGTTGAGAGTTTGCTTAATCTGAAGTTCCGGAACAAGTGTATTCATGTTCATAATTTTCGCTTTTTGAATTGCTATGACTTATTTCCATTTTTTTTTAACAACTGAGCGTTTATTGCTACTATTTTTGTACTTAAACTCATAAACACAGCCCCGACAGCAGGGCCTAAAAACACCCGGATTTATATATTGGCGCTGGAAACGTGATTGTTATCAGCAAGTCGGATATTTCTCGGCCCCTTACTTTATAGCCAACCCCCTCTAAACTGCGCTCGCCGCAAGCCTGCAGTGATATATGGGCAGTTGCGCATCAATTGCCACAACATGCCTGTACGGTAGTTCTCAATCATCAAAACAATTGGACCTTGATTGAGCCCGAAGTGCCACGGCGATACCCACCATCCATAAGGATTGCCCGATGCTCCCGGGTGATTCGGATTAAAGGACGCCTTAAAGCCGTAGGAATTGAACGCTGTCAACTTGGCCTGGTAAATGCAATACTCAAGGGCGGACAACACGATCTCTGGTGCGAACGGCAGGGATGCTACGACAGCCCAAGGGGCAAGAGTTCCGTCATCTGGGCCATATGGCACGCCGCGCCCTGCATAATCGAAAAACTGGCGCTCAATGCCTTGAATTTTAATGGTCTCAGGACCGGGACCTTCGCTCGCAGTAAGTCCCCAACAATGGGGCCCATAGGCCTCAAACTTGAGCGGATTGTCGATCGCATACCTTTGTTGCACATAGGTAGCGCGGCGACTGTTCTCGAAATAGTCGATGCCCTTGGCGCGCATGAAGTCATCCTGAATACCACGAAAGTCGATCCATACATGCGATAGTTGATGTGTGAACAATGGCCCGGCGTATAAATATTCATATCCATAAGATTTTTCCCATCGGTAAGATGAAGCCCACGCTGTATAGCTGCTCTCAGGCAAGGGATAGGTCGATGAGCCAAGTCCCAACATATACAGCAGCATCGCCTCATCATAGCCTTCCCATCTGTATTTTAAAAATCCGCTTTCCGGCTTCCAGCCGTGTGTTACAGTCTCGGCTTGGTTCTGAGCCCACTGCCAGTCAGCGCGGCGATAGAGCGCGTCTGCCAGAGTCCGTATTTCATGTTCGTCCGCAGTGTCGGCGTCGAAATAGAGCCCGGCAGTTAGGGCTCCCGCCAGCAGAAAAGCGCTATCAATCGTGGACAATTCACATTCCCAAGCACGCCGACCAGTCTGGATATCAAGAAAATGATAATAGAAACCTTTGTAGCCGGTTGCATCGGGCCCAGTACCTTGCGGGCTGTTCCAGAAAAAACGCAGTGTATTCAGCGTTCGTTCTACCGCGGCGGAACGTGACATATATCCCCGCTCAACACCTACCGGATACACCGCTAATGCAAGACCAGTGGCTGCAATACTTGCCGGCCAATCCGCCGCAGTTTTGTCGATTACCAATCCGTTAGCTGGATTCGATTCGTACAAAAAGTAGTTGAAAGATTCATGTTGAAGCTTTATTAGTTCCTCATCTGTCGATAGTTTTTTACTGTTCATGAATTTTAATTTTATTTCCTTTGCGCGCTAACAACCTCTATACTTATTATGCTGCGGGAAATATATATCAATTTTCTTTTTTGTTTTCATCTTTTTTAGCAACCGATTTCACTTTCAACAATTTCGCATTGATGGCAACTACGATTGTACTTATACTCATGAACACCGCACCAACTGCAGGAGTTAACAGAATCCCCCATTTGTAAAGCACACCAGCAGCAAGGGGTATTGCCACTACATTGTAACCGGTTGCCCAAATTAAATTCTGAATCATTTTGCGATACGTTGCTTTGCCGAATAAAATCAAACTAGCGATGTCTTTTGGGTTGCTGTTTACTAAAATTATTCCTGCTGTTTCGGCTGCTATGTCGCTTCCGCTTCCTACTGCAATTCCAATATCGGCTTGTGCCAAAGCGGGTGCATCGTTTACACCGTCACCGGTCATGGCAATAAATTCTCCTTTCGCTTGCAGTTCTTTGATCTTTTCTAATTTTTGTTCCGGTAACACTTCCGCAAAGTATCCATCCATCTTTAATTCATCACTTACACTTTTTGCAACGTTTTCATTATCACCAGTGAGCAAAATGGATTTTATTTTATTATCGTGAAGCGTTTGGATTGCCTCAGCAGATTCGGGTCTTATTTTATCTCCCAATGAAATGAACCCTGCCAATTTACCATCCACGATAATGAAAACAATTGTTTCGGCATTATTTCCTGCATAATTTTCGGGTAATGAGATATTATTTTCTTTGAGATAACCGGGGCTTACTACTTTGATATTTTTTCCTTCTACTTCTGCTTCAATTCCCTTTCCGGTAATGGCTTTGAAATTGGTTGCAGTAGGACTTGTAACAGAAAGTTCTTTCGCTTTTGCAAGTATTCCGGTTGCAATTGGATGTTCGGAATTTTGTTCCAGTGCCGATGCAATTCGAATGATTTCCTTTTCATCAAAACCCGATTGCAGGGATTTAATTTTTGACACTTCAAATTTTCCAATGGTGAGTGTTCCTGTTTTATCAAAGATGATGGTGGTTATTTTTCGGGAGTTCTCAAATGCCGTTCTGTTCTTAATGAGCAATCCGTTTTTGGCCGATAACGCTGTGGAGATAGCAACCACTAGTGGCACAGCTAACCCAAGTGCATGAGGACAACTTATAATAATCACTGTTACCATTCTTTCCAATGCAAATTGCAGAGTCTCCCCGTATATCAGCCAAAACGCAAATGTTCCAAAGCCGAGCGTTAATGCAACGATGGTAAGAACGAGTGCTGCTCTATCAGCAAGCAGTTGTGTTTTCGATTTTGATTTTTGTGCATCATCCACCAGCTTGATTACTTTGGAGAGATAAGAATCTTTTGCAGCATGTGTAACGGTAACTTTTATGGAGCCATTGCCATTGATAGCACCTGCTATTACTTTCTGGCCTTTTGTTTTTTTTACCGGAACTGATTCACCGGTGAGCATTGATTCGTTTAAATAACTTTCTCCTTCAGCAATTAATCCATCGGCTGCAATTTTTTCTCCAGGCTTTATAAGAATGATGTCTGCTTCTTTAAGTGAATCTGTTTTTACATCAGTAATTTTATCGCCGGCTACAAGATGCGCCTGGTCGGGCATTAACTGGACAAGCAATTCCAGTTCACGGGATGCACCTGCAATGGATTTCATTTCGAGCCAATGGCCAAGCAGCATGATAGTAATTAATGTTGCCAGCTCCCAAAAAAAATCTTCTCCCTTTAAACCAAACACAGTTGCTGCACTGTATATGTACGCAGTTGAAATGGCCACTGCAATGAGTATCATCATTCCCGGGGCACGGTTTTTTATTTCATTCCAAAATCCTTTCAGAAAAGGAAATCCACCATAGAAAAAAACAGCAGTGGACAGTGCAAAGGCAACATATTGCGAACCCGGAAATTGCCAGTTTATGCCAACGAGCTTTTGAAGCATTGGAGATAATATCATTATCGGAATGGAAATCCCAAGACAAATAAAGAACCTTAGCCTAAAATCTGCAATCATTTTGTGATGGTCGTGCCCCTGCATTCCCATAGGTGCATTGCCGTGTTGCATTTTTGCATGCTCATCTTCAGTCATGTCCATTTTTTTCGAGTCGTCTTTATCAGAAGATTTATCCTTGGTGGATTCTTTTCCCGAAGTAGTTTCTTCTTTCTTTTCTTCCTTCGGAGATTCCTCTTTTGAGGTTGCTTCCTTCGGATGCTCGTTCGGAATATCCTCTTTTGGCGGCTCTGCTTTTGGAATATCAGCGTTAGGATTTTCCGTTGTAGCCGTAACCTTCGGCTCGTCGCCTTCCGTATCGATATTGATGGTAATCTTTGTCATAATGGTCAATTTTATTCAGTTTAGACTTTTTGGAGAACCATTTTTTTTGAACCAGATATTTCTTTTTTTTAAATATCTTAATGATTTATTTTTACTATCCATCGGAAATCACATTTCTCGGCTCCACCTGCAATGCTTCCAGTTCTTTTTAATTGTCCGCCCCATTCTTCGGCTAAAGGAAAATCCAGCTTGCACCAGGTATGAGAGCAAACATCTCCAAGTTCAAATTTTTTAAAATATTCAGCGACATGGCAGCGTGTACAATTGAATGCAATTATGTTTTTATCTGAACTTATTTCTTCCCAGCCATAATCAGGAGAGGTAAAAGGGAACATCCTGAATACTTGCGTAGCCAACTCCATTTTTTTATTTGGATTATCAGAAAATATTCCTGCAATCACCATTGGTATTTTAGCCATTTTGGTATATATTTATCATGCAATTTTATAAATTAATGGGGTTGCTTCTTCTTTGGTTTTTCCTGACTTAATCAGCGTATTATACAACGAAAGAGTAGCGCATGCAAGATGTATGGTGATTGTAGCTCCAAGAGTTTGTTGTTTAGGTAAATCAATTTCTAACCTCGAATATTCCTGCCATGTTTCTTCTAATAGTTTCCTTGTTGTGTTTTCATTAAATTCTTTTCCTAAAACTTCTTGTGCCGATGGATTAGTTATAGCTTTAAAAGCACCGGCATTTGTTTCCCACTTTGTTAAGTTCCGGATGATTTGATCATAAACAGCTTTCCAGATATGAGGATTGTTTGCAATTCCCTGCAAGGATGATGGAATTATTTCCCCTGTAAGTAAAAATTCGGGTAATGCTTTTTCTATTCTTTTTTTTATTTGTTCACCATTGAAGGTTAAATTGGCAAACTCTCTTGCTATAATCGGTTTGGTAATTTCTTCAAACCGTGCATCCGGAGCAAGTCGAAATGTCAGGGCTTCAGCAGTAGTAAGAGCCTTGGCGTGTAATAATAAGTTCTCAGGAAAAATGTATCCGTACCTGTAACCGGCACTGATCATATTTAAATACACCTTCGTAATGGAAACATCTTTTAACCTGCTTTTATAAAAATCATCAGCTAAGTTTTTAAATACTTCATAAAAAACTTTTTCATTTGCTTTAGGTAACTCTTTACACTGCTTTTTAAAATGGTAAAATGCCCGTTTAATATCATTTTGCACCACAGCTAACCAGTAAAGTACAAACCGGTTCCTTTCTTCTTTTGTTAATTCGCCATACATTCCAAAATCAAGCAGTTCAATCTCTCCGCTTTCTTTAAAAAATATATTTCCCGGATGAAGATCAGCATGGAATAATCCGTCTGAGATGAACATTTTTAATTCCATTTCTACAAGCCTGATGTTCATTTTTTCTTTTTCATTCTTCGATAGGTTTTGCTCAACTTCTTTTAGGCGAAGACCTGAAACCCGTTCCATGGTAAGCAGTTTCTCACTACTATAATCCAAATAGACCCTTGGAAATATTATATCATTCCAACCCTTGAAGTTATTCCTGAAACGCTCTATGGTTTCTCCTTCATGCGCAAAGTCCAACTCTTGTATTGTGTATCTTTTAAATTCCCGGAATCCATTGATTAAATTCGCTCTTTTTACCTTTCGGGAAAATAAGAAGTTCAATATTGATATAATCCCATCTAATGCATGCAGATCATCTAAAATTCTAGACTTTACATCAGGCCGTTGAACTTTTAGGGCAACTTGTTCGCCTGATTTTAGTATTGCAAAGTGAACCTGGGATATAGAGGCGGATGCTACCGGTTTTTCTTCAATGGATTGGAAAAGCTCCTGCAAGGATTGTCCTAACTCCGCTTCAATGATTTGCTTTGCTATATAAAAATCAAATGGGGGAACATTCTCCTGAAGCTTTTCAAGAGCAGTAATATATTGTGCTGGCAACAAATCAGGCCTGGTACTTATTATCTGTCCAAGTTTAATAAACGCAGGCCCCAAAGCAAGAATATCCGCTACCAATTGTTCTGGCAGCAGTGAATTATTTTTTTTGAGGTCACTTAGGCGTGAAAACCTTTTAAAATTCCTATATTGCCTAATGCCTTTTTTAAATATATTCCACTTTGTGTTCATACTAATTTATTGTTCTTAAATTGTCAGTGGTTATTTTTTAGACCCCATTTTTGCATGCTCCTCTTCAGTCATGTCCATTTTTTTTGAGTCACCTTTCTTTACAATTTCGTCCTTTGGAGTTTCATTTTCCGAAGTAATTTCTTCCTTCGTTTCTTTCTTCGGAGTTTCCACCTTTGGCGATTCTACTTTTGGAACAACAGTCGTAGCTTTGTCTGTAGTAGTTGTAATCTTCGGTTCGCTATTCTCCGAACCGGTTTTAATGTTGATAGTGATGTCTGTCATGATCGCAAATTTTATTGTTTAAAATTTATTTCGGATACTTTATCTCTTTATTTGTATCTGACTTTTTAATATTGTCAGGGGCATTCGTTGATATGTAGTTTATGGTTTTCAATTTTATTATTTGTGTATTTGGTATAAAATTAAAGAGACTATCCACGGAATTGTAAAAGCCAGCAACAGCCACCTAAAATCTGACTGAAGAATAAAATTTACAATCGCCATAGAACTAATTGAGGTGATTCCTGCAATTGATACTATGATATATGTTCCTTGTGTTCTTGTGCGAAAAGATGTTTGGGCAATATACATAGTAAGCAGCCCTGCGGTAAAAATATAGCACCCCATTACCCAAAAAACCTTTTGAATCCATCCAGATAAAGCAGGAATATTATTTTGAATAGCCGATATGGATAAACCAATGTATTTTGAATCTTCGGGTAATAAAGGTGGCCGAAAAAAAACAAAATAAATTCCCATTCCTGCGAGGAGAAATCCTTCAAGTGTGAGAAATGATGCAGAGTATGGTTTTAATTTTATCATTTAATATTTTTATTTGCTTCACCTGGGGCGGATGAAATACCAAGGCGGATTTGATACCTGCCGGGAATAATCATTCATCTGTATGATAATTTCCTTTTGAAGATTTTTCAATTCCTAATATTTTTCAAATGAAGAAATTTTAATCTGAATGAAGGAACCGCTATACAAGCTGTGAGTAATAATAGGATTGAAATAATAAAATAAGGAAGATGAACAAAACTAATCATCATTACTGAACCAATTACTACGCCCAAAACCTGCCCCAAACTATTTACAGAACTAAAAATGCCTAAGGCAGTTCCGTAATTTTTACCGGATTCTTTTGTAACCAATGAAGCGAGGCAAGGAGTAAGGATAGCCATTCCAACAGAAATAATGGAAACAAAGAATAAAATGAATTCCATCTTATTTGACAGCATTAGCAATGACATGCCAATGCTTAAAATGACAAGCCCATAAGGGAGCAAGGCATTTTCTCCTTCTTTTTTAATTAACCATGCAACAGGCCCTAATTGCAATAAGCCCATCACTGAACCGCATACAATAAATACAATACTCATTTGCTTTGGGCCAAATGAAAAAAGGCGTTGTGAGTGTAATGCGAAAGTGCCCTCGAACATTGCTAACGAAAGCTGGCTTATAAAGGAAAGAAAGAGTAGGAGCAGAAATGTTTTATTGAGTTTTTTTACAAATACAAATACTTTTTCAGTTGTCTTGAGTTTAATAATTTCAGCAGCATTGTCTTTTTTTGATTCTGATAATGCAAATACTAAAAAGAAAAAAACCATCAACACCAAAACTGCTGATATAGAAAAAGGTATAGAGAATTTGTCTAACGTAAATTGACCTATCGTGATATTGACCTTAGAAAATAAATTACCAACCAATGGCCCTGCCACTGCACCAAGACCTGCAACACTCACTAATAATGCCATGCCGCCACCTCTTTTCTTTTCAGTTGAATTGTCGGCTATGTAAGCACTGGAAGCCGTTAAAATTGCTGCGGAAAATAAACCTGCCAACAAACGAAAGACATAAAGGAATAATAAACTTCCGCTTATGGAAAACAAAAACATAGTAATTGAATATCCTGCAAGACCGTATAATATAAGCGGCCTTCTGCCAATTTTATCAGACAATGAACCGAGGAATGGTGAAAACAAAAATTGCATGAGTGGATAACTGCCTGTTATCAAGCCAACATGCAACCACAGCTTCTCTGGAGAAATACCTTTGGCCAAAGAAAGTTTTTGAATATAAAAGGGAAGTACAGGAAGTGTTATACCAAACCCTATCATTACTAAAAACAGTCCCACTAATAATACTGCTATGTTTTTATTAAACGGCATTATTCAAATTATTTTGTGTTGAGCCTTCAGTAATTTTATTCTTAAAGTATCCGTAGATTATTATGCTCAATTTGACACATGTGGCTGCAACGTAAAAACCCATTACAGTATAAATGTAAAAATGCGGGGAAAAATAAACAATATGTTGATTTGGCCACAGTACGTGAGAGAAGACAGAATATATGAATGTCATAACTATCTTTAACTCCGGTGTATTATTGTGGAACGTGAGCCAAATTATTCCTTCCCCAATTTGCTGGATACCGAACAGCAATGGAATAGAAGCAAAAGGAAATCCTGATTTTTTTTCAGTTTTCTTTATTAATAGTACTCCTACTGCGGAAAGTACCCCTCCGGATATAAAACTTGCTGTTGCTGAAAAGCACATATCCTTTCTATTTTAAAACAAGTATGTACTACTTAATTTCTTTACTCATTTTGTCAATGGATGCCTGATATATTAATGCAAACGTTTCATCCTTCAAAAACTCAGTAAGTTCCGGTTTAAAACCTTCTGCCTTTTTTGATAATAGCATTATTAATTTTTGATGTTCGCGGTTACCCGGTTTAACCTGCTTTTTTCGTATAACATCAATAAAATCATCCATCCATTTTCCATAACGAAGCATAAACTCCTTCTGTTTTGGATTTAACTTACGAACTTCTGCCTGATTAATAAATTCAGAAAACGCATTGGTACTTACCAAACCAGCACCAGCAGTTGCGGCAGTAATGATTCCTGATTTGAGGAACTTTCTTCGGGAGTTTTTTTCTTCTTTTTCCATTTTTAAATTGTGAGTAAAATAATTTTCTTTGTTTTTCATTCCGTTACATTTCTAGGTAGCATTTCTAAGGCACAATTAATCATAAGAAATAATGGTTCCTGTATTTGCTAGTTTACTGGAGCCTCTTACATCTTTTGAAGATGTAGCTTTCACCTGATTTACAGCACTACGTTCCACAGAAGCAGGATCGAATGCAGATGATTTCTTCGATTGTGTTTTTTTCTTTTTTTCCTCAACCTTACTTGGCGCGATACTTTTTTTGTTAACTTGATTCACACCTGATTTACTTTCCTTATTGCTTTCTTTTTTAATTACTGTTTTGTTTGTCATTTTTTAAAATTTAAATTGTTATTTAATTTTAATTATTTAATTTTTATTGCTGTACCAAGTACCCTTAACTTATTTTAACGTTAAGCTCTGAAATGGTATAATTTGTATTACTGAAAGCACTCCGGAGCATATCTGTTTTAATCTCTTCAGATGAAGTGATTTCCGCTTCTTTCTTTTCCAAGTTAACTGTTACGGATGTTACACCAGGCACACTAGATAATTTCTGTTTAACTGTTGAAACACAGCCGCCGCAGCTCATGCCACCGATATGATAAGTATGTGCAATTGATTTTTCCATAACTCTTTATTTCTAATTGGTAATAATTTTTTATTCAACTCTTCTCTTGCCTCGGTTAGATGTTTTTTTTTACTAAAACCATTCCGTATTTTGGGCATTTACCTGCTTTATTACTGATAGCTTCGGGGAGCATTGGGCAAGTGTAAACAATTGCCGGATTTTAGCTTTTCTTCGGCGTTGAGCTTTTCATGCTTTTATTCATCATCGAACATTTACCCATTTTTCCACTCATTTCCATACAATCACCTTCTTTCATCATCATCTTTTTACCATCTTTCATAGTACACTCACCATTAGTCATACATTTTGTACCGTTTTTCATCGTCATTTCTTTATCCATGGGCATTGATTTACCGTCCTTCATTAACATCATTTTACCGTCTTTCTTCATACAGCAATCTTTAATTATTGCTTGTTTTGTTTTAGTTTGTCCAAAAGAATTAATTACTGTAAAGCATAATACCAGCATTAGCATTGAAGCAAATACTTTTGCAATTGTTTTTTGAATTTTCATTTTTATTATTTTTTAAATTTTCGTCAGATGCGCTGTTGCCCGTTCTTCAGTTTCTCTGTTGCCCGATTTATTTTTTTTCATTCCTTACAATTTATACAGAACATTTTGCATGTAGCGCCACAGCCTGAGAGACCGAACCAAGCAGAAAACTGGCGACAGCTCCATGGCCATGGGAACCCACAACTATTAAATCGGCATTGAATTGTTTTGCTTGTTCCAGGATAATGCTTTTGGGAGAACCTTCTATGGCAGCAGTAGATATTGAAAGCTTGGGATGGTTTTTATGCACCATCATCGCTGCATTTTCAATTGCTTTCTCTGCTAATTTTAATGAATATTTTAAGGAAATACCATAATAGTCATTTGATATTCCTACTGGATCAAGATACATTACAGTCGAAGGCTTTTCATAGGCAGAGATAATTCTTAATTTAGTGTTGGACGCTAACGTTCTGATCGCAAATTTTTTAACCATTGCTTTGCTATGCGTTGACCCATCGGTAGCTAGTAATATTTTCATAAATTCTATTCTTTTTAACGAAAAGAGAACTCGTAATTTACTTTGTAAATATCTAATGATATTACCTCCATTCCAATGATGACCGTCAGGGAAAAATATGATTGTCATCAGTAAACCTCAATTCAAGAAGAAATTTAACTGCCATGAGATAATTGGAGTTGAATGCTTGTGGGAGTCTAATAAGCTTAAATTCAACGTACTAGGTATTCGGGTTTACACGAAATGAAAGTTAGTACAAGTTAAGTCCCTCATTACCTACTCTGATGCATATTTGATTACCGGTATTCAGTTGAAAACCTTTTATAGTAAATATAATTATTTAATTGTTAAATTATGGCTTATAATGACTTTCATTGCTTTTTCTTTGAGGCGTTACCAAATACCTGGTAAGCGCGAAGGATGTCATTAAATTTAGAATGATGAGAGATCAATTCCTGGAGATTCAAATGCCCGGATAAAACTGTTTTAATAGCTTAGAAGTGGTATTGGTATTTATCAACCCCATGGTTATAGTGATATTGCGAGTCCACAGATCCTGGATTTGCAGATCTACGGGATGCCTATGAACGCCGATGTTGGCAATGTGGCCTCCTCCGGGGCGGACGATTTTCTGGCATGTTTCGAAGGTCGCGGGAAGACCCACTGCTTCAATGGCGACATCAACCCCGTCCTTCGTTTCTGAAAACACTCTTTTTACAACATTTTCTCTGGCGTATAGGTGGCGCCGAATTTTTACCCAGTGCCAGGCGGTTTTCATCGCTGTCGATGAGAAAATTACAGATTTATAAATGTGAAGGAAACTTTGTATTTTAATGCTCTTTTTGGTATTTTAAAACTAATCTGAGCTCGTAAAGATGAACAATAATCTCCCCCAAATTATTCGGCAATACAAAGAGGATAACCAATCCGTATTCAATACATGGTTTATTAACAATGAAGACCGTTTAAAAGCCTTCCGGTCTATAAGAAGAGGCGTAATGCAGGTGGTAGATGACATAAAGAATAAAAGATACCCCAACGACTTTAAAGGTTCATCTCTTGAGTTTGTTTTAACTTGTATCACAGAACAAAAACAGGTATTCGAAGGTGCATCACATCCCTTTTACTGGAAACCTAAATTGCGAATACCGGACATTTATGAGAACGAGGCCAACAAACAATATTTTGGACAATTCTTGGAAAACTGCCTTAACGCAAAAGCGGAAGATCAGGTTATAAAAAAAATTTTTAAGTTAGATGGTTACAAGATAAAAGGGCTTGGGCCCGCTGTAGCCAATATTCTCTATTTTCTGCATCCTACCATCATCCCACCTTTTAATACCGCCATTATTAACGGATTCAATTTCTTATTTAGGGACAAGAAAAAGTTGGGAAGTTGGAGTGAGTATTTAAAAATAAGAGAAGTGGTGATAGACATAAATGGTCAGCACCGTTCTCAGCTTTCATTAGATCTGGGCGCTATTGCAGGATTGTTGTTTGAAATTGGAACACAAAAATTGATTTTAGGAACTGATGTATATTTATCAGAGCCGGAACGGAAGAAATTAGCAAAGCTTATTGAAAGGCGGCGTGAAGATTTACACCAGGAAAAGCAGGAAGACAATTTGCATACCAAAATGCAATATCATTTATTGAAAATAGGAGATGCGTTAGGATATGATATTATTGCGGCATCAAACGATCGCTCCAAATCATATTGCGGAAACAGTTTTTCATTTATGAGTTTACAAGTATTCCCACAAATTAATGTAGACAAGGAAATATTGAATACAATAAAATTGATTGATGTATTGTGGTTTCTAAAAGGAACCAATACGGTAATTGCGGCATTTGAAGTTGAAAAAAGCACAAGTATTTATTCTGGGATATTAAGATTAACTGATTTAAGTTGTACAATAGCCGATGATAATAAAGTCTTTTACCTCGCAGTTCCGGATAGCAGAGAAAAGGATGTCATATTGCAGTTGTCGCGTCCTGCAATAAGGAAAAATAATATACTTATCAAGTATATATTATTCTCTGAATTAAGGCAGCACTGTGATGCCCTCTGTAAATTTGGGGAAAGCCATCATATTATGGAAAAGATTGCGAAAACGGTATAATTTTATCAACGGATGAACTAAATAACTTTAAAAAAATGAAGATATGAAGGATATGTATATTTTAACACTCATTTTTGTAGTCAGTCTATTTGTCGCTTGTAAAGGCAAGGAGACGGGTCCCATCCCTGCTACGGTGATTGGACATGGACAAATGCCAGCCATTGTAACGGATGGTAGCCATACGATTCATCTGGTGTACGGTAAGGGGGACAGTATACTATATATGTATTCAACTGATAAAGGTCGAACTTTTTCTGATCCTTTATTGGTAGATACGATGGGAAAATTGTATGCTTTTTCCATGCGGGGGCCTCAAATTGCCTTGACTGATCAGGGCGTTGCGATCGTTGCTGTCAATCAACAAGGCAACATCTTTTCTTATGTAAAGGAAGCATCTGGAAAATGGGCGCAAACTGCTCGTCTTAATGACGCGGATTCGGTGGCTAAAGAAGGGTTTTTGGGCGTTTGCGGGGATGGGAAGAATAACCTTTTTGCCATATGGCTGGATCTTCGTGCCGATAAGCACAACAAAATATACGGCTCCCGGTCCATGGACGGTGGCAAAACATGGTCGAAGAATACGATGATCTATACGTCTCCTGATGGAACAGTTTGCGAATGTTGCAAGCCGTCCGTTGCGATGCACGGAAACAATGTATATGTCATGTTTAGAAATTGGCTGAAGGGAAATCGTGATCTCTACCTTTTACAATCCACTGACGGCGGGAACACCTTTAACCAGGCGCAGGAATTAGGGAATGGCCATTGGCAGTTGAACGGCTGTCCGATGGATGGAGGAGGGTTGGCTATTAACGATAAAGGGACTCCGCAAACTATCTGGCGGAGAAAGGGGATGCTTTATACGTGTGAGCCGGGCAAGGATGAAACCGAAATCGCAGAAGGGAAAAGCTGCTCGATGGAAACGATAAAGGGTAAGAATATATATACCTGGACGGATAAGGGGAATGTCATCTGTTTATTGCCGGATGGCAAAAAACTGGTGATAGGTCAGGGGAATCTTCCCATAGTGAAGGCTATAAATGAGGAGGAAGCGATTTGTATTTGGGAGCAGGATACGGAAATTAAACGTTCCATATTACACTTATAAGAACCGATAACCTTGTATAATGCCTGGTAATTTAGCTGATACTGAGCGCCGCCAGTTTTCTTTTAATCCTGGTTTAACGAGGGGCATGGCGGAGGCTGTTTTCTGGGAGAAGTATTTGGAGTACGTAGGAGACAAGATTCAATGTGTCGATGCTCCCGGACTGTTCGCCTTTTTCAAAGTCGCCTGCTGTCTGGGCCATGGAATTGGTAAGGTGTGCAAAACAAATGATGTCGTATTGTTTTGCTGATGCGAGGGCGTATAGTGCGGCGGCTTCCATTTCTACACAGGTAATATGCTGCTGTTTCATGACTTCGATGGCGGAGAGGGTTTCCCGGTAGGGGGCGTCGGTTGTCCAGCTTATTCCGTTGAAATAGGGGCAATCTGGCTGGCCTTCTGTTGCGTTAAGGGATTGAAACAAGGTCGGGTGTAACCGGGAGGATTGGTCGGGGGGTAAATAATGGTAGCTGGTGCCTTCGTCGCGGATGGCGGAGGTTATTAAGGCAAATTTTTTGTGGGTATCTGGCGGATTAATGATGCCGGCGGATGTTACGCTGATTAAAAACTGACAGCCGGAGACAAATAATTGTTCGGCAACGAGCACGGCGTAGGATGATCCTACGACGAATGGGATAATACCTATTTCGTGATCGTCTGAGCGGAAGGTATATAGTGAAGAATGATAGCAGGCCCAGCAATCGCTTTTTTGAGATATATTTTCTCTTAAAAGATAGTTTGTTAAATCACCATCGGGATCAAGCAGGCAAATGGAGGGGATATTGCATTCCGGTTTATTCAGTTGTCGCCTTGCTTCTCTTAAAAGATTTTCGGGAAGGAATACGGATTTTTCGTCGAAGAATTTGTTGGAAAGAATATAGGCCATTGGTTGGGCTTTGGGGCGTTTATTTTGTTACCGGGAAACCTTTGTCTATCCAGTCTGTCTTGATGTTGTGGGGGAGGTTTAAGAGTTGTGGATGGGTAAATTTCATTTCATTGAGTAAGGTAAATGCGGGTCGGATGTTTGGGCAATGCTCGAACGGGCAGCAACCGCAATAGATAACGATAGGGGCGTCTTTTGGGAGGGTACTGAGTTGCTGGCTGAACTTGTTAAGGTTTTCTTTTTCTTTTCCAGGGCCGATGTCAATGGAGCCTTTGATGATGCTTCCAGGGCCGACGCAAAAAATATACGGCTGTTTGGCCTGAGGGTTGGTAATGGTATTGGCTAGTGCTGCGGGGTCGAGTAGTTGTTTTTCGGTCCAGGGTTCACCGGTGGTTTCCTGTTTAAAACTGCTAACGGCAAGGGCAATCAGGGCAAGGGGTACAAGGAAAGCGAAAAGAGGTTTGATTGTCATGTTGTTGGTGTTTTTGTTGGGTGTAATGATCGTGTAAATGGTTGAAGATATGGCGCTCTCGCCTGTTACTAGTGATGGTCGGTTTATGTGGCATACCATTATTGATTAAATTAGTTCAATGACTGTCTCAACGGGGCGACCCTTGTGTTATAGGAAGCAGCAGTGGATCGAAACAATACATCAATGTAAGCTCTTCAGCGGTTTTCTTCCGGGTCTCTTCCAAGAATAATAGTGTCTCTTTTTACCATGATCCTTTTTTACAAAATATATCTTTCAATAACTTCTTTAAATGAGGCAATGTCAAATGGCTTTTCTATAAATCCGTCAGCTTTGGATCTTTTGGAAATCTCCTTTATTTCCGCAATAGCGGAAAATAGAATAATTGGAATATGCTTGGTTTCTGGATTTCCCTTCACCAAAACAGTGGCCTTCTCTCCTCCAGTCTGAGGTATCCATAGATCCATCAAAATAATATGGGGTTTAATGATATCAATATCACTTAAAATATTATCACAAGTTGAAATGGTTTCTATTAAATATTTGCTTTCCTTTAAAATTGCCCGGCAAAGCAATAGCATCTCCTGATCATCATCATAAATTATAATGGTTTTACTCATTTTAAAATTATTGCATAAAAAAACACTGAAAACATGCTCACTTTAAGGTTTAGCAAATTCTTCATACTGGTAATGAGAAATAAAAGATACTCCCTTTTCCCAGGTCACTTTCTACCCAAATTTTACCATGATGCCGTTGTATGATTTCGAAGGAAATAAACAAACCGATACCTAAACCCTGAGATTGGTTGGCATGGTTTTCAACTCTATAATACTTATCAAATATTTTCCCAATATTTTGCTTGGAAATTCCTACCCCGCTATCTTTTATCGATACTAGAATCTCGTCCTTATTTTCCATTACATGTATAAATACCTTTTCTCCCAGCGGCGAGTACTTTATGGCATTAGATACCAGATTAATTACCACTTGCCCTAATCTGTCTCTATCTCCTTTAACTTCCTGCTTTACCTGGCCTGTTTTTATTATGGGATGCTGTGGAGAAGAATATTGCATGTTTTCAATGGTACTGTCCAGTAAATCATTGAAATTAAAAGTAGTAATATTATAATTTAATTTACCATATTGAATTTTACTAACATCTAATAATTCATTTATCAGATTATTAAGTCTGTTAACTGATTCACTCGCCTTCTTTGTATAGATATTTGAATCGGTATCGTTCTTGTCAAGGCACCGTTCAAGCAATTGAAGGTAGGCTTTAGCAATAGAAAGAGGGGTTTTCATTTCATGGCTTGCAATGCTAATAAATTCATCCTTAGTCTGTTCTTTCACTTTCTGTTCATTAATGTCCGTGTTGGTTCCTATCCACATCATTAATTTTCCATTTCCATCCCGTTGTGGTAAACCACGGCTTAAATGCCAGCGGTATACTCCGTCATGTCGGAGTAATCGATGTTCCAATTGAAAATCATCGCCAGTATTAATGGAGTGTTGCCATATTTTCAAATTGGCCTCCCAATCCTCTGGATGGATGATCCCCTTCCATCCCCAGCCCCTCAATTCCTCAAAGCTCCAATGTGTATATTCCAGCCACTGATTATTAAAATAGTCCATATTTCCATTCTCATCTGCCGTCCAAACTTTCTGCGGCATTGCTTCAGCGATAAAACGAAAATGTTTGGCACTATCTTCTGTCTGCTTATTAATTTTTATATTTTTTTCCTTTACTTCTTCGAAAGCTAATTCTAGTTTTTTTTCTGCTGTTTTTCTTTCCGTAATATCTTCAATAGCCAATAGGATTAAGGGTGCCTTATTTCTTTCATTAAGAATTTGCCTTGCGTTTAAAAGCATCGTTCGCTCACCCTGTGGATAAAATGGAAGAATAATTTCAAAGTCGTTTAAGTGAGTTCGTTGAGGAAGCACCTTTTCCAAAAGTGCCCGCAATACATTATCATCCCACTGATGATTTTGTAATTCATAGAGTAGCTTCCCTTCAGTTTCCCGCTCGGAAATATTAAATTGTTTATAAAAAGCAGGGTTAGCTGATTTTATGCGCAACGCTTTATCAAGAACCAGCAGTGGCCCCCGAATCGTAGCTACAATGCTTTCAGAATAGAGGCGTTCTGCATACAGTTGATCCTGCTTGTCTAATAATTCCTGATTTACAATAATCAATTCTTCGTTAGTAGATTGCAACTCTTCCTTGGATGTTTCCATCTCCTCATTTAGGCTTTGCAATTCTTCACCACTACTAAGTAGTTCTTCATTCGCACTTTGCAATTCCTCATTGTTTGCTTCCTGTTCTTCGGTGATACTGCGCATGTCTTCCCGTGTTTGGGCCATTTCCATTTCTAAATCTTGAATTCGCTGCAGGGCTTCCTTCAATTTTAGTTGAGCTGGTGACTCATCTCCTTCTGGTTCAATAACATCTTCAACATTGGGAAGAATAAACTCCCGAAAAAGAATTAAAAAATGTGGCTCAGGAATGTTCCTAAGGGGAATAATTTCAATGGTTACGGAAGTTGGCTTTCCATTACTCTTAATAGGGATTCCTTCTTTAATAACTGTGACATTACCCTCCTTCGCTTTGTGCAACGCATTACGCAATTCGAAACCTAATCCTTCATGGGCCATTTTAAGAAGGTTGAAAGTAGGCTTTCCAGGAGAAGGTTCAAGAAAGGGAGCTACAGTTCTATGAATATGAACGATATCCATTTGTTCATTCACGATCACACCGGCAGGAGTGTATTTAGACAGTAAAACACTTTCGGCATTCTTTCGAAAATCGGATATCAATATTTCAGGTTTTGAAGTCGATTTTATTTTTCCTGCGACCGCCATTTTTTCATTTTCGCCTTCAGAAAACATATGTCGTCCAGCCACCGATTTTCGGGAATAAATTTTTTCATGTTTGAATATTGGCGAATATATTTCCGAAACAACGCCAATGGTCTCAGATTTGCCCAGTAAAAGAAATCTATTTTCCTTAAGGGCATAATGGAAGGTGGTAAGTGCTTTCTTCTGCAAAAATGAATCCATGTAAATAAGCACATTACGACAGCTTATCAAATCCAGCCGGGGAAATGGGGGGTCTTTTAAGAAATTCTGGACTGCAAAAACACACTTATCCCGAATCACTTTATTAATCTGATAACTGCCATTGGTTTTTGTAAAATACTTTAGTAACCGTGCTTCTGAAAGGGATAGTACATCTCCTTTAGTGTAAATGCCTGCTCTCGCCTTCGCAATAGCATTCTCGGATATATCTGTAGCGAATATTTGAATTTGATTTCCTGAAAACCTGTCTCCTAAATATTCGTGCAAGCAAATAGCGATAGAATAGGCTTCTTCCCCCGTAGAGCAACCTGCAACCCAAATTCGAATGGGTTCAGTACTGAATGTATTTCTGAAAAGCTCCGGCAAAACACTTTCACATATTATTTTGAAAGTTTTTGGGTCACGGAAGAAAGAAGTTACAGGAATAAGCACATCTTTAAATAGGGCATCTTGTTCGGATAAATCACTTTTTAGCAGTTTTAAATAGCTTGAAAGGTTTTCACTTTTGCGCAATCCAATTCTTCTTGCAATACGCCTTCGAATGGTAGGTTGTTTGTAATAGGAAAAATCAACCCCGTTTCTCTGACGAAGCAGCGAAAGAATTTGCCTGAAAATGAATTCTTCGTCTTTATTTACATTTTCTTCATGAACTTGTGTATCGGTGATTCTGAAGTTATTTTTAATTTGGAGTAAATGTTCCGTTATTTTTTCCGGAGGTAAAACAAAGTCAACCAATCCGGCATTGATTGCACTTTGTGGCATGTCTCCATAAGCCGCCGATTCCTGATCCTGCACATAAGTAATTCCTCCATGCTCCTTAATGGCCTTTAATCCTAATGTTCCATCGGAACCAATACCTGAAAGCACTACACCCACCGCAAAACTCCGATGGACTTCAGCCAGCGAAATAAAGAAAACATCAATGGCATGATTGGCTATTGTTTTATTTCGGGGAGCGAGCTTAAGAACCCCATCCACCGCAGTAAGAATTTTATTTTCTGGAATGATATAGATTATATCGGGAGCCAGATTAATATTATCTGTAATCTCATAAACGGGTATATTCGTTACCCTGGAAAGAATATCAGGTAAAAGGCTGTCATGCGAAGGGTTCAAATGCTGTACTAGTACATAGGCCATTCCAGTGTATTCCGGGATAGCCTTCAGGAACCTTTTGAAAGCTTCAAGCCCTCCTGCTGATCCTCCTATTCCTACAACGGGGAAATCCTGAGCAAAGGTTGAAGGAACCTTATCTTTTTTTTTGGGTGATAGCATAATTTATAAAGTCACTAAATATACTGAAATTTTATTGAAAATTAGGGGATGCCTCCTTACACATAGTAAATAATAATATATATAATTAATTTATTTATATAATATTATCTGCTTCACCACCTAACTTATCCTTTCGATTCTTTCCGCCAATCCCATAATCAGGGTTACACAGATAAAAAACGAATTGCCCGAACATTTCCATTCGATTAATATAGTCGGATTAAAAAAGTTATTTGATTCAACAAAATTGTTAATCATTCGGGATTCGTCTATGAATAAGAGTACTTCCTTGGTCATAGCATAATAATTTATCTTATATGAAGGAATATATAATTTACTACCTCATTTAAACAGCATTTAACGATGTTCCAAGAATAACCTTCCCCAATCCGGGAATTTAATGGGATGTAAGGCGCCTACCTTTCATTATTTGAGAAGACTATTGCCGGACCCTTTATCAAACCTTAATTTTTTATTGTTTCCTTACTACTTAATGCCGGAATTTTTGCGCAGGACAACAAAATGGACTCGATGGCCCATAAAATGAAAGATTGTGTGATGATGAAGGATGGTATGATGATGGAAATGAAAGCCGGAAAAACAAAGGTTATGGATCATGACATGACCATGACAAATGGCACGATGGTCATGAAAGATGGCACTTGTAAAATGAAATACAACCATTCAACCAATAATTCCTAATGATACAGAAGCAAAAACTTAGACAACTATAGATTTTAAACAAAGAAAGATCGGAAAACAGTAATGCTAAAAAAAGGAGAGTTGCAGTTGCAAAAATGAAAGTAAAAAAACAGGTATAAAACGAATTACTAAGGGCAGGTATGGTTTGGTTTTAATAGAGGAAAAGAAAAGTCTTCAGCGTAATCTGGAGGCTTTCTTTTTTGAAGAATCTATTTAAATGATTTGAAATAGGTTATAATATGTAAAAGTAGGAATCAAATGTAAAAAGTGCCCACGGGGTCTGTAAAATGAATTTTGTCAGATCATAATTTCATTTTGTAATCAATTATACATTGATAATACAATCCAAAGAGCAAAAATAAAACTAAGCTATAAGCTAGTGAATAAACAAATCCCCTATATATTTCAAGCCTGCTATGTCGCTTAGAGATTACGATTCCTTTTGTAGTTAGAATGTCCAGCATTACTGTATGTGTTCCCAGGAATATCGGGAAGAATTTAATACTTACTCCCATGTCGATAAGAGCGTCACCGTCATGTATTTTTTCTTCTCAATCTGCGGTATTGAATAGGAAAATACTTCCAAAGTCAGTCGGAAAAAAAAGGCTAAAAGCTCTTAAAATTTTTCAGGACCTTTGACAACAAGGAGGTTAGGTTTTGAAGTTCATTAGCAGTAAGGATGCTGCCAATTTGCAAGGTCACATATTTTTTTATGGTCTTTAGCACTTTAAATTATGCAAGACTCTGGTGGCAACGGGCGATCACCATAAAAATTGAAACGGGTTACAAAGTAAAAATCTAGGAACATGTCAACTATTGACGTTAATTTGAATTCAGTGATTACCTGCCCAATCTGCGGATATAAAAAGGAAGAAACTATGCCTGCGGATGCATGTCAATACTTTTATGAATGTGAAAACTGTCATCAGCTCTTGAAACCAAAACAAGGGGACTGTTGTGTATATTGTAGCTATGGAACGATAAAATGCCCGCCGATTCAGCAAGGTAATTGTCACTGTTAAAATCATCAATATACTCGACCAGGAATGGCACCCTGTAATCGTACCATGTTTAAAAAAATCCCTGACGACGGAACGAGTGCTTCAAAAGCACCTTTTGGAACGATTTTTCAAATTTTATGGGACTATAAAGATTCGTACCTTTAAGCCCGTCAATGACAAGGAAGTATGTATCCATAGCATTCGTATTTGTAGCCTACAGTATTTTACTGTTGCACAGTGTCGTTCCGCATCACCATCACGGGGAAGGAACTCCTGCCGGTTTACATCGCAATGCCGACCAGGATGATGATGACGACGATCATGATGACCATAACGCTGTAGACCATAATTTTCTAAGTCATGCGTTTGCACATTTTCACCATGGTCAGGGCATTATAATAACCTATACCCATTTTTCTCCTGAGAAGTTCGGAACAACCATAAATTGGGCGGTGGAGTATACCCCTTCTTCTGCTCATTTCATATTACTTCCGCTTCCACTTCCGCCCCTGATTCCGCCGCTTTCCCGATCATTGTTGTTTGTTCCTATTCCCATTCCCCTACATCATTCTTTACGGGGTCCTCCCACTGTTGTTGCTTAAATAAGCATTCCCTTCCTGTCTAATTGCTTTCGGATACCCATTCTGCCGTAATGCCTCGGTAGCATTGCTATTCTTTATGTTATCATATCCTCTTTATGTTAGATAAGATTATTCATTTTTCCATCCGAAATAAGTTCATCATTGGCCTGTTTACGTTGGCGCTTGTTATCTGGGGTATTTATTCCTTGCGAAAATTGCCCATCGATGCCGTGCCGGATATTACCGACAATCAGGTCATGGTAATTACTATTACTCCAACGTTAGCGGCCCAGGAGTGTGAGCGACTGATCACTTTTCCGGTGGAACAGACCATGGCCAGTATCCCGGATATTGAACAGATACGCTCTTTTTCCCGCTTTGGGCTTTCCATTGTCACCATCGTTTTCAAAGAAAGTGTGGATATTTATTGGGCACGTCAGCAAATCAGCGAACGCCTTGCGCTTGCCGCCAAACAAATCCCGCAGGGGGTAGGCACCCCGGAAATGGCGCCGGTAACCACCGGTCTGGGAGAAATCTATCAATATGTGCTTCATCCTAAAAAAGGGTACGAAACCAAATACGATGCCATGCAACTGCGCACCATCCAGGATTGGATCATCCGAAGGCAGTTAATGGGTACGCCCGGAGTGGCAGAGGTAAGCGGTTTCGGGGGGTATGTGAAGCAATACGAGATCGCTGTGGACCCCGATAGGCTTCACAGCATGGATATTAGTATTTCAGATGTTTTTAATGCCCTCGAAAAAAACAACCAGAATACCGGAGGCGCCTATATTGAAAAAAGCCCTAATGCCTATTTTATCCGTAGTGAGGGATTGGTTAAAAACCTGGAAGACCTGGAAAAGATCGTTGTAAAGATCAATAAAGCTAAAGTGCCTGTACTGATCCGCGATATTGCTAAAGTGCAGTTCGGATCAGCGATCCGGTATGGGGCATCCACCCGCAATGGGCAGGGCGAGGTGGTTTCTGGCATCGTTATGATGCTGAAAGGAGCCAATTCTTCGGAAGTGATCAATAATGTCAAGGCCCGCATGGAACAGATCAAGAAGACCCTGCCGGAAGGAGTGGAGGTCGAGCCTTTCCTGGATCGGAAAAAGCTGGTGGACAACGCCATCGATACGGTCGCTCATAACTTGCTGGAAGGGGCTTTGATCGTACTTTTCATCTTGGTACTGTTTTTAGGCAATCTGCGGGCCGGACTAGTAGTAGCTTCCGTCATCCCGTTGTCCATGCTTTTTGCCATTTGCATGATGAACCTTTTCGGGGTCTCCGGCAACCTGATGAGCCTGGGAGCCATTGACTTCGGGTTGATCGTAGACGGGGCTGTCATCATTGTAGAAGCGGTATTACACCATATCGGCGCATCCAAACAATTGGCGGAAACGCCGGAGCTGTCCAAAGAACAGATGGATGGTGAGGTCTATCAGGCGGCGGCAGCCATCCGGAGTTCAGCCGCGTTTGGGGAGATCATCATTTTGATTGTTTACCTGCCCATCCTGACCCTGGTAGGCATTGAAGGAAAAATGTTCCGGCCAATGGCGCAAACGGTATCTTTTGCCATTTTAGGTGCCTTTCTCTTGTCTTTGACCTACGTGCCCATGATGTCAGCGTTAGCACTTAGCCGGAAAACACAACATAAACGGAACATTTCTGACCGTATGATGGATTTCTTTCACCGGCTTTATACTCCTGTCATTAAAGTTGCCCTTCATCAAAAATTATTAGTGGTCGCCATCGCAGTGGGGCTCTTTGTCATCAGCTTATTTACCTTTTCCCGGCTAGGTGGTGAATTTATCCCTCAACTCGACGAAGGCGATTTTGCCGTGGAGACCAGGGTACTTGCTGGCAGTTCTATGGACCAGATTATCGATGTGTCTACGAAAGCGCAAAAAATTCTTTTACAAAAATTTCCGGAAGTGAAACAAATCGTCAATAAGGTCGGCTCCGGGGAAGTCCCGACTGACCCCATGCCATTGGAGGCCAGTGACATGATGGTCATTCTAAAAAATAAAAAGGAATGGACCAGTGCCCATACCCGGGAAGAGCTGGCCGAAAAAATGCAGCAAGCCTTATCCGTCATCCCGAATGCTACCTTCGGATTTCAACAGCCTATCCAGATGCGGTTCAATGAACTGATCACCGGCGCCAAACAGGACGTCGTAATTAAGGTGTATGGAGAAGACCTTGACGCTTTATCGGATATCGCTTCAGATATTGGCAGACGCATACGATCCATTCCCGGAGTGCAAGACCTGTACATAGAAAAAATAACGGGTCTTCCCCAAATACAAATAGACTTTGTCCGGGACAAGATCGCTCAATATGGTCTGGATATTTCTGCCATCAACCAGGCCATTGAGACTGCATTTGCAGGTCAAACCACGGGCCTTGTTTATGAAGGAGAGAAGAGATTTGAACTGGTAGTACGCCTGGAAAAAGGGAATCGAAAAGGCCTGGATGACGTTCGCAATTTATATATCAGCACCCCTACAGGCCAGCAGATTCCTTTACAGGAAGTCGCCAATGTAAATTATAAGATAGGCCCCAATCAGATACAGCGCGATGATGCTAAGCGCCGTATTATGGTGGGGTTTAATGTCCGTAGCCGGGATGTCGAAAGCATTGTAAAAGATATTCAGCAGGTCATTAACAACAAAATCAAGCTGCCAGTAGGTTATTATGCCACCTATGGCGGGCAGTTTGAAAACCTGGTGGCAGCCAAACAACGATTAGCAGTGGCCGTGCCTGCAGCCTTATTGCTGATCCTCCTGTTATTGTATTTCACGTTTGGTTCTATCAAGCAAAGCTTGCTCATCTTTACCGCAATCCCTTTATCGGCAATCGGAGGAATATATGCCCTCTATTTCAGAGATATGCCTTTTAGTATCTCCGCCGGCGTGGGTTTTATAGCGTTGTTCGGCGTCGCCGTTTTAAATGGGATTGTACTCATCGGCGAATTTAACCGGTTGGAAAAACAAGGCATTACCGATATTTATCAACGTGTTTTACAAGGCACGATGGTGCGGTTGAGGCCCGTGCTGATGACGGCAACTGTAGCTTCCCTTGGCTTTCTACCCATGGCTTTATCCAATAGTTCCGGGGCAGAAGTGCAACGTCCTTTGGCGACGGTAGTGATTGGGGGCCTGATCACTGCCACCTTGCTGACCCTGGTGGTTCTGCCGGTCTTGTACATTTTCTTTGGCTCCCTGAAAAAAACAAAAATGACAACGAAAACCCTCATTTCGGGAGCGTTTATTACAATTTTCCTGATAGGCAGTTCGCCTTTGAAGGCCCAGGTTAGTACACATGCAGCTGTAACAACCCTTACCTTGGAGCAGGCTTTGGAGAAGGCGCTTAAAAATAACGGCAGCATCGAGATTGCCCGCCAGGACATCCGTTTACAACAGCAATTAAAGAAGGGTTCCTGGAATATGCCCAAAACTGAATTATTATTTGCGGATGGCCAGATCAGCAGCCTTGAAACCGACAACTCCTTTACCATCATGCAGAGAATGGAGTTTCCAACCGTATATTATAGTCAATCGAAACTCGCAGACGCCCGTATCAATAGCAGCATGCAGCAACTGGCAGTCAGGCAGAACGACCTTATCCGCAATGTAAAACTTGCCTATCTTCAAAATGTTTATTTGCTGGCCAAACGTCAATTATTACTGCATCAGGATAGTTTATACCGGAACCTGCAAAAATCAAGCGCGGCGCGGTATAAGACCGGCGAAACCAATAAACTGGAAAGCGTGACCTCCGAAGCGCAGGCCATGGAGGTTAATAATCAATTGGTACAAAACAGGGCAGATATTTTCATAGCAGAACAACAGTTACAAACTTTGTTACATACAAAAGATTCCGTTGAAGTCAGTGATAAGGATCTGCATAAAAACGTTTTGAGTTTGCCAACGGATAGTACTGCCAAGCGTAATAATCCTTACCTCAAATATCTCCAACAACAAATTACTGTCAACCAACGGCAAATTGAGGTGCAGAAACAAAAACGACTGCCTGATATTATGGCAGGATATGTCAATCAATCTTTTAAGGGATTCCAGGGGGTAAGCGGCACAGAAAAGTATTTTAGCGGAAGCGATCGTTTTTCCAGTTTTCAGATTGGGATTGCCGTACCCATTGCTCCCGGAAGTTATCGTTCAAGCATAAAAGCTGCCCTGATCAGCGAACAAATGGCCCGGAGCCAATTGGATTATGTGCAAACCAATTTAACCGGGGAATTACAAACACGCTTGCAGCAGTTGTATAAGCACCTGGCTTCGGTAGATTATTATGAGAAGACGGCATTGCCGCAAGCGGCACTAATAGCAGTAAATGCGACAAAAGGTTTTCAAGGTGGCGATACTTCCTATATGCAGTATCTTCAAAGTCTGGCCTTAGCCGTCAAAATTCAGTCCGATTACCTGGACAATCTGTATTTATACAACCAAACCATTATTGAAATAGAAACCCTTGCCGGTATCAAATAATTTTTAAAATAACAATATGCGTTCCATCTATAAAATTCTATTGAGTTGCATGGTAACTTCCCTTGTGCTGCTCTCCTGTAAAGACAATAAGGAGGAAAAAAAGGTTGAAACAGCCTCCACCTCAAAACAGAGCGCCGATACGGTATTTTTTACGAACGATCAGTTCAGGTTATCCGGCATAGAAATCGGATTGATAGAAAAGCGTACCATGAACGGCTTGATTAAGGTAAATGGGCAGCTCGATGTAGAACCGCATAACCTGGTTACTATTTCGGCGCCATTGGGCGGCTATATCAAAACAGCCGGTTTATTACCAGGTCAGCGTATCCAAAAGGGGCAGTTGATCGCCTCCCTGGAGAATCCTGAATTTATTACGCTGCAACAGGATTACCTGGAAACCAAAAGTAAACTGGAATACCTGGAACAGGAGTATAAGCGCCAGCAGGAACTCAGAAAGGAAGAGGTGAATTCAGCTAAGACCTTCCAACAGGTAACCGCAGATTACCATTCCATGCAGGCCCGGATCAGTGCCCTGGATCAAAAGCTGCATATGGCCGGTATAAATATGAATCAGTTAGAATCAGGCCAAATCAGCCGTTCCGGTAATCTGTACGCTCCCATTAGCGGCTATGTCAAGACAAGCAATGTGAATATGGGCAAATATGTTAATCCAACCGATGTATTATTTGAACTGACCAATACCAATGATATTCACCTGGCCCTGAATGTCTTTGAAAAGGACGTTGCTCAACTCCAGGTTGGCCAGATCGTAAAATTCTCCTTAGCCAATGAAACGGGGTTTAACCGCACTGCAACTGTCTTCCTGATTGGCAAGGCTACCGGGGAGGATCGCACGGTACCTGTTCATTGTCACCTGTCAAATGGAAAAGATAGCAAGCTGTTACCCGGCATGTACGTGAAAGCTTTCATTGAAACTAACCCGCAACAAGTGCCTGTTTTACCGGTGGATGCCGTGGTACAGTCAGAAGGGAAAGACTATATCCTTATAAAGGTTAGTAAAAATGATAAAGGATTTAAGTTTAGATTAGAACCCGTTAAAAAAGGCATGGAAAAAGAAGGCTATACGGAGATAACCCTTCCTGCCGGAATCGACGCAACCACCATCCAGGTTGTTTTTAAAGGAGCTTATACCTTGCTTTCGGCCTTAAAGAACACGGGAGAGGAGTAATCTTCTAAAAAATCAAGGCATGTCCATACAAAAAACAGTACATACGGCTTTTGTGCCATTTTACACTTTAAAGAATAGGGTGTTTGCAAAATTATATCTGGCGGAAACCATCAGTCTGCTGGGGGATGCTTTTACCTGGGTAGGATTGGCATTATTAGCCTACCAGTTTGGAAAGGGGCGTTCTGCTATCATTTTATCCACTGCATTAACCTTACGTGTAGTCGCTTTTATAATTTTCTCACCCTTTGCTGGTGTTTTGGCAGATAAAGTAGATCGCAAGAAGATCCTGTATATTACCCATTTTTTCAGAATGGCCATCGTCGCTTGTTTTCCTTTTATAACCGCTGAATGGCAAATTTTTGTACTGGTGTTTTTCTTAAATGTCTTTAATGCTTTTTTTACGCCTACTTATCGTGCAGTGATTCCCCAGGTAGTTGATAGAGCCATTTACCGGCAGGCCATTGGCCTATCGAATGCCACTTACCAGCTATTGGGCGTATTGGGTCCGGGCCTGGCGGGTATTCTGGCAGTGTGGCTTGGTGCCAGAGAAATATTTTTTGTGGATGCGGCTTCTTTTGTAATTGCTGCCATTCTCATTTTATTGCTGCCGGGCAAATTAATAACACCGGAAAGAAAACAGGAAAAAGGGCCAGAAAAATCCACCTGGATGGATGTAGCCAAAGGAGCTAAGTTGCTATTTGGAAATAAATATGTTCGCTTTTCCTTAGCCATTGAATTTGTGTCCGCCATAGCAGGCGCCCAAATCCTTGTCAATACAGTCGGTCATATTAAAGCGGGATTTGGGCAGGGTGACAGGCAGTATGGTTGGGCTATGTCCGCTTTTGCCATAGGGGCTGCTATTTCTGCTTTCATATCCGGTGCCATTGACAAAACGAAAAGCAGAAGAAAATCCTTGATTATTGGAGCGCTGCTGCTTGGCCTGGCCATAAGCGGCGCTAATTATGTCAATTATATTGGATTATTAGCGCTTTGGATGCTAGCTGGGTTGGGGCAAAGCCTGGCGGAAATCCCTTCCGAAACACTGATCGGTGAAAATATTTCTAGTGAGGAACAGGGTAAAGTATATGGCTCTCATTTTGCTTTTTCGCACTTGTGGTGGGCCATTGGCTATCCAATAGCGGGTTTTACGGGGGCACAATTTAACAATAATACTTTTTTAATCGGAGGAGTGATATCCTTATTACTACTCGTTATTATTTTACTTATGAACAGACGATGGTGAAGGCTAATGGTCAATTTTCGGTGCCTCCGCAAAATAAGAATGCAGGGAATGGCAATGCTGGAAAATTGCGATTCAGGAAAACGGAGGTAGTCACTAAGGGTGCCTTTTATCTGCAATCGAAAGGAGTAGGAAGTACCTGAAGAACAATAAGGTTGCTAGAAGCGCAGGTCGTTGGAAAAACAGAAACATTTAATAATATTGACAATTGTAACTATGGAAAATTAAAGAAAATCTACGGGACCGACAAAGCCGGAGCTGAATGATGATAAGGAAGAGAAAACCTTAGATTTGGACAGGTCGGAGGAGGATGCCACCTGGCAGACCCATTGGTCTTTACTCACTTCGCTGGCTATATTAGTGGTGATGCTGGTTTTAGAGTTTGGATTTAAATTGCAACCTCTCTTTCCTGTCAACCTATGTATTTTCTTGATTGCTTTTCTGTTAGCCGGATATAAGGTGGTAGGGATGGCCTTTTTGCGCTTTGGCCGAATCGAAGACGAACCGCAGGGCTCTATATAGATCTTTTATCATCAGACTATGGATCTACGGCTTCCCTTTGGGGGTGAGATCCTCGTCCAGGAGCAGTTGAGTCTCCGTATCCATAAATGTTGTCCCCTCTATGCTGGCCGCATTATATAAAACTGAAAATTCATTGAATTTGTCGTAATGGAGCACTTCCTGCAATTTCACCTCCTCATAACGAGTACGCAATTTGGAGAGATCATGCGACATTGACTCGTTGGTAATTTTTGTACAATTTAATGATTGAACAGGCTGCATCGGAAATTAAAAGTACTCGCTTTCTGCAATTAAATACTTTTCAACAATCTAATCAATTGTTAATCAATTTGGTATAGCATGATGAGGATTTAAGTAGGGCCTGCTTTATAAAATTTGGTTGCACAAGATCTCCTATGTGGCAGAGGGTTACAGATCTCTTTATTGGTATAGTCGGAATAATGGGTCGGCATTAAAAAACTTTATTATTCTTTGACCCAATTCTTGGAGGAAAGAGAAAAATACTATTACTTTGTACTTCAAAGTGCTTTTTATGGATAGCCCGAGCCAGACCCAACAATCATTAGAAACACTGCAGGATATCCGGCGTATGATGGACCGTTCCTCCCGGTTTATATCGCTTAGCGGGTTGAGCGGGTTGAGTGCCGGGATCTGTGCTTTAGCCGGGGCCTGGATTGCCTACGGCTGGTTGCAGGAGTATTATGCCAGCAGTGGGTATATGGGCAGGCATGGTTATATGACCGCTCAGGATCATGATCTGAAATGGAGATTGATTGCGCTGGCTGGAGTGGTTTTGATCGCGGCCCTTGTTTCTTCCACCTGGTTCACCTGGAGAAAGGCACGCAAAAGCAATCTGCCCGTATGGGATCATACGTCGAAAAAATTGCTGATCAATGTAGCCATTCCAATGACAGCAGGGGGTTTGTTCGTCCTGGGTCTGATCTACCGTTCCCAATGGGATATTGTGGCACCGGCCTGCCTGGTTTTCTACGGATTGGCGCTGGTGAATGCCAGTAAATATACCCTGAGCGATATCCGTTATCTGGGCCTGTTTGAAGTATTACTGGGTTGTATCAATATGTATTATGGAGAATGGGGCCTGTATTTCTGGGCCATTGGATTTGGTCTCCTGCATATTGTATACGGGTTGATCATGTGGTGGAAATATGAAAAGAACGGGTAAAAATAAATCAAGGGTTAACCCTGAACGGAATGAAGAATCCCATTGGAAATCTCAATAAAGTGTTCGACAGCCGCATCCGGATGGGGGTGATGAGCATCCTGTTGGTGAATGAGGAGATCAGCTTTAACGACCTGAAACAATTATTGGAGCTCACGGATGGTAATCTGGCCTCCCACCTGATCAACCTGGAAGAGAATGGATTCATAAAGGTGCACAAGGGGTTTATCGGAAGGAAAACGAATACGACCTATTCGATCACCAGGGCAGGCGAAAAGGCGTTCAAGGAACATATAGAGGCCTTGGAAAAAATGATAAGAGGAGTAAAATAATTTTTTTTGCCCTAACACTTTGAAATACAAAGCACTTTTATAAAATTAATACAGACAAAAGAAAAAAACAAACCACATGCAACAAGCAAACTCTGAAAGGAGAACGGCACCCTTCTCTCCCTTTTTATCCGGTTTATTAGGCATCACCCTGCTGTTACCCGGAACCTATTTTATCCTGGCTCTGCTGGTCAGGATCTGTTTTGGTTCCACCACGCTGTATTATACCATGGCCCCTTCCTTTCTCCAATCCCCCTTTAACCTTTTTGCCTGGCATAAGGCCCAGGTAATATTTGGCAGCCTGCTACTGGCCATTCTGCTCAATGTATTGGCTATCCTGCGTTTCCGGCTTCAACGCGGGAATAAAGGAATGGAGGTGCAGGTGTCGTACAAACGTAACTGGCTGAATACGGCCATTGCCCTGCAAAGCGGGTTGCTTTTATTGGTGCTGGTGATCTATATGCTGATACAGCATGTGCGGTATTAGGTTTGCCATGCTTTAGGGTGAAAATGTCGCATGTCAAACCTAATACTTTATGCGTCGCGGAACAGCCGGAAGATGCAGTGAGTTTTCTTAAATTGGTCAACTTTCCGTCGTTACCAGCGATAGTCTAAAATAAACAAATTATTGCCAAATATGAAGCAGCAAAAATTTTCAATAAACAGCCGTGCAAAAAGTTTCACCTATGCCGGAGCGGGCATCGTCCAATTTCTTCGCATGGAACATAATGCCTGGATCCATCTGGCGGCTACGATATTGGTGGCGATCGCCGCCTGGTTTTTTAAAGTGACGGGTTTGGAAGCAATAGCGCTTGTTTTCGCGGTGGGCCTGGTTTGGGTGACAGAGATGCTGAATACCTGCCTGGAGAAAATGGCTGACCTCATTACGGCAGAAGAACGACCCGAAATAAAATTTATAAAGGATCTTGCTGCCGGTGCTGTACTGGTCGCAGCAATCACCTCGGTGATCATAGGCCTTATCATATTTATTCCCAGGATGGCGGAATTTTTAAGCAAGCTCCGTTGAAAATAAATCATCCATATAAACCATCCGTTGAGACTAAAATAACGAAATCTAAAAAACAGATCCTATGCGTACTGCAGGCAGTTTATCCTTAAAATCCCTTAAAGAAAAAAAGCTGGTTTTGTTCCGCACGGAAATGGATCGCCTGCTGGCCCTCTCCATTTTATTCAGCTGTCTGCTGGTGGCTGCCAGGATGATACATACGGGAAGATCAAATTTTTTATTCCTGACCTGGAATCTTTTTTTGGCTTATGTGCCTTATTTTATTTCCACACGTCTTTCCTATTGGAATTTTACAAAGAAAGGCAAACCGCTGCTGGCCTTTTTCTTCCTGGTCTGGCTTTTGTTTATTCCTAATTCTTTTTACATTACTACCGATCTTTTTCATCTGGCCGATCATCTCAATGACCGGCAGGCTCCCCAATGGTTTGATCTCGCGCTAATCCTTTCCTTTGTCTGGAATGGCCTCTTCCTGGGTATTTTGTCCATCCGGCAAATGGAGAAAATCGTGCATCCTACCCTGCCTGCTCACAATGAATTATTTTTTCTATATCCGGTCATGTGGCTGAATGCCCTCGGGATTTATATCGGCAGATATCTTCGGTATAACAGCTGGGATGTGATCACGAGCCCATTCCAATTGTTCGGCGATATCACCCAGCTCATTTTACATCCGTTGCGCAATCAATATGCCTGGGACATGATCTTTTGTTTTTCCATATTGATGACCATCATGTATCTGATGCTTAGAAAGATAAGCAAGGCACTTGCCTGAAAGGCAAGCATGAGGCCGATTTGCTATCCTAACCAACGCCTCAAACCTGATCCATAAATAGGTAACTCCAATTCTTAAACTCTTACACCTTAACCGACATGGAAAATATACTCACTAACTTCTGGGACCGCAACAAGATCATCCTGAAAAGCTTTTTGATCGGGTTCCTGATTCTGTTATTGCTGATACCCACTTTTTTTATTCAAAGCCTGGTTTCTGAAAGACGGGACAGACAACGGGAGGCTGTAAATGATATCAGCTCCAAATGGGGAGCTGCTCAAACCATCACCGGACCGGTGATCGGCATCCCGTATACCGAACCGGTTACTGAACTGGGAAATACCAAAGAAGTAAAGAAATGGGCTTATATCCTTCCTGAAAAATTAGGAATCCATGCCCATATTGTTCCGGAAAGACGATACCGCGGGATTTACCAGGTGATCGTCTATTCGACGGAATTGGAGATCAAAGGCGCATTCGACAGTCTCCGGTTGGGCGAATTAAATATTCCTGCCGACCATCTGTTATGGAATGAAGCGGCGTTGTTCTTCGATATCAGCGATGTCCAGGGATTAAAAGAGGACATGACCCTGCATCTTTCAGGGGCCGATCTGGACATGATGCCCGGTAAATTTGCCAATGACCAGTTTAAGAACGCTCTCAGTGCTTCACTGCCTGCTTTTGTGGCCAGTTTTCACGATCGGCTGGAATTTTCCGCTACCGTAAAATTAAAAGGATCTGGCAATCTTTTATTCGTCCCTTCCGGTAAAGAAACCAGGGTTGAAGCTTCCTCCTCCTGGCCCGATCCCAGTTTTTCCGGAAGTTATCTGCCTGATGTCAGGACTGTGCGGGATAGCGGTTTTGTGGCAGATTGGAAAGTGTTATACCTGAACCGGAAATTTCCACAGCAATGGAAGGACAGGACCTATGACCTGACCGAGGCAGCTTTTGGGGTAAGCCTGATCCTGCCCGTAGATTCCTATCAACAGATCACCCGGAGCGTGAAATATGCCATACTGCTCATACTGCTGACCTTTACTGCTTTCCTCCTTATCGAGTGGATCTACAAGCGGACGATTCATTCGCTCCAATATGTACTTGTGGGTTTTGCATTATGCCTGTTTTACACCTTGTTATTGTCTTTTTCGGAATATGTTGGTTTTAACAATGCCTACGGTATCGCTGCACTGGCCACGATCCTGCTGATTGCCTGGTATGTGAAAAGTATTTTACGATCGACCAGGATGTCAGCGTTCATACTGTGTTTATTAGCGGTCCAGTACGGGTTCATTTTTACCCTAATCCAATTACAGGATTATGCCTTGTTGCTGGGAAGCATCGGTCTTTTTGCCACATTGGCCATCGTCATGTATTTTTCGAGAAAGATCCAGTGGGACTGATCCTTTTCATTATAATGTCGGATTAATTCAATGACTGACTGGACTACCGTTTTTTTCACGCCTGGACGACAATAGGAATTGGGAAATGTAGCAAATTTGAAAAAAAGAAATTATGGCTAAGCCCCAATCACCCTTAATTCCCAGCCGCCTGGCAAAACGGGCACATTTCGATCAGGATACGATCCATTCCATTCTGGACGAAGCACTCTTTTGTGTGGTCAGTTATGCAGTGGATAACAAACCGTATAGTATTCCAACGGCATTTGTACGCTATGGCGATAAGATTTATATACATGGTTCTGTGGGGAGTCATTTTATGAGGGAGCTGGAAAAAGAAATACCCGTTTGTATCACTGTTACTCAAATGGATGCCCTGGTCGTTGCGAAATCTGCCTTTCACCATTCCATGAATTACCGATCCGTGGTGCTCTTTGCCCAAGGAGAAAAGATCGATGACCCCATCGTAAAAACAGAGATGTTCCAATGGCTTACCGACAAAATGGTCCCGGGCAGCTGGAATTATCTCCGGCCCATCAAGGCAGGTGAAGTTGCCAAAACAATGGTTTTAGCCTTTAATATAACAGAGGCTTCTGCCAAAGTCCGTTCAGGAATGCCTGTAGATGAAGAAGAAGACCTTTCGCTTCCGATATGGTCGGGTATCCTACCGCTGGAGACCAAACGGGCTACACCCCAACCGGATGAATACAGCCGGGATATTACATTGCCGGTTCACCTTTCAGAAAATATGGACAGATAAATAGGAACCTTCCTTAAATAGAAGCGATCTCTTTCACGAATAGGCCTTCAATCTGCCCGATCTCCTGGGCAAACATGGTTTTTTTCCGTTTGCCGAAGTATAAAGTGTTTTCAATGACATTATTTCCTTCCCACGCAAGCATTAATTCCCCGGTCTGTAACTCCTTCCTGCATAAAAAATCCGGGATGATGGCAAAGCCTTTTCCGTCGGTCATACATCGTACGATGGAGCATTTATTGGGTACGATATAATTTGGTTTGAAATCAGGATGTTTATTAAAATTCAGGTGCCAGAACCGCCGGAGGTTTTCCATATCTGCGGCGGTGCTATACCATATCTGCTCTTTAAGCCAGGATTCCGCTTCCGCGATTTTATTCTTTTTTATTAATGCTGAGAATATCGAATAGTCCTGTTCGCCCCCGGCTACCAGGACTATTTTTTCTTTTGAAAAGGGATCGTATTCAAGATTGGGTTGATTTCCTTTTTTGGGCGTAACGATCAGATCCAGTAACCCGTTATCCAGGTCTTCCTGCATTTCCGGATACTCTCCGAATTTTATGCTCAGGTTAAAGGGCAGAGAAGAGATATGCTGCTCCAGCGTAAATTGAAAAGTTTCGAGACACATCCCGATCGTAATAGTGGATTTATTGGTGTCGGAGCTTTTATGAAAATGATCCTCTGCCTCCCCCAGTTTGTTAATGGCTTCTAAAATAAAATTGTAGAGCATTTTCGCTCTTTCAGTAGGTACCATTTTTCGCGCAGCCCTGTCAAATAATTTATACCCAACGTAGGCTTCCAGGGAATTTAAATGAAGACTTACCCCGGGTTGTGAAATGAACAGCGTTCGGGCGGTGACCGTCAGAGAGCCGGTCTCATAAATCGTTTTAAAAGTACGGAACCACTCCAAATTAACCATTTTACTATCATTTTAATGATGTAAAACTACTATTTATATAATTATGATTATAGTTAACGTCGGTATAAATTTGCAGTCTATAAAACCAATAATAACATGCATTACGGAAATACAGAGCTGGAGGCAGGGATCGGAACAGTCGCCATACCAGTTAAAAGAGGGTTGCCTGCAGCCCTATGGGCATTGACAATCAGCGCATTCGCTATTGGAACCACGGAATTTGTCATGGTAGGGATATTACCTACCGTCGCACAAAGCCTGAATATCAGTGTATCTGCAGCGGGGCTGCTGGTCACCTTATATGCTTTGGGTGTGGCCATCGGTGGGCCGGTCCTGACAGCCCTCACCAGCAAGGTCCCCAGAAAGCCCTTGTTGATCTTTTTAATGGGATTATTCATAGCCGGGCATATCGCTTCCGCCCTGGCGCCCACTTTTATTACCCTGCTCATTGCCCGTTTTGTTTCAGGCTTTGCTCATGGAGTATTTTTTGGAGTAGGGGCCACTATCGCAGCCACCCTGGTTGCTCCTGACAAAAAGGCAACGGCTATCGCTATCATGTTTGCCGGACTGACGGTTGCCATCATTGTGGGTGTTCCCTTAGGAACCTTTATCGGTCAGCATTTCGGATGGCGGTCAACGTTTGTAGCCGTAGCCATATTAGGCACGATTGGTTTTATTGCCAATCTTATCCTGCTTCCCAATACCATTAAAAATGAGAAAACGGTAAAGATCCGCGATCAGTTGAAAGTGCTTAAGAGCAGACCTATCCTGGTTGTGCTGGGTATTACTGCATTTGGTTATGGGGGTACCTTTGTAACCTTTACCTACCTGGCCACCATGCTGGAAAAAATTACCGGTTTTTCTTCCGGTTCGATAAGTTGGCTACTGCTGGTATATGGCGTGGCAATAGCCCTGGGAAATATAGTAGGAGGAAAAATTGCCAACCGTGATCCGGACAAAGCCCTGGCGCGGATATTAATCCTGCAGGTGCTGGTTCTCTTCCTGTTTACTTTTACCGTTCATTTTAAACTGGCGGCCCTCATCACCTTATTCTTTATGGGTGGATTATCATTTTCATCCGTCCCGGGATTACAATTGTATATCGTTCAGCTGGCGCAAAAATACCTGCCGGGTACGGAAGATGTGACTTCCGCATTAAATATAGCCTCCTTTAATGTCGGTGTTGCTGTAGGAGCCTCGGTTGGAGGGCTTGTAGTTGATTCGGCGCTGGGCCTGGAAGCAACGCCCTGGATCGGAGCGTTGCTGGTCCTGTTAGGTTTTGGCCTTGCCGTTTACAGCGGCCGGATGGAAAGAAAAGGTCATGCAGCCGTAGCGGAATAATGTTTAATATTATTAAGTTCTGCTTCGCTGGAGATTTTTTCTTCCTCCAAATCAAAATCATCTTGCAAACCAAGCCAGAATTTTGCGGTGGTTCCGAAATAAACCGATAACCTTAAGGCCGTTCCAGCGGTAATCCTTCTGTTTCCTTTCACGATTTCCGATATACGGGTCTGAGGTATGCCTGTATCTTTTGCAAGACGATAGGCCGTAATTTGTAAAGGGATGAGGAATTCTTCCTGTAAGATCTCCCCTGGGTGAATGTTTTTTAATCTTTTCATAATGCTAAATTAATGGTAATCTATGATGGCTACTTCGAACGAGTTGTTATCTTTCCATTTAAAAATAACTCTCCATTGGTCATTGATTCTTATGGAATAATAATCTTTCAGATTCCCACTTAGTTTTTCGAGCCGGCTGGATGGCGGAATTTTCAAGTCACTTATGTTTTGGGAGTTGTTTAGCATTCTCAATTTCCTTCTGCCAGTTTGCTGAATTTCATTTGGTAGTTTATTGATTCTCACCCCTTGCCATATTTTCTCTGTATCTTTTAATCCCCATGATAAAATAATACTAACGTTTTGCGTTACTGATGCCAAAGATCAGTATTTGCCTGCATATCCATTTAAAAAATAAAAGAATAATTTAAATTCCTGTAACTTAATGATATTCAATAGTCATTGCAGGCATAGCCTTTGCAGGTATAAAAGAAAAAAATAGCATGTTTACCAATACAAAAGCATTCAGCGGATTTTCCGTCGACAGCATTGAAAAAGCTAAGCAATTTTATGGCCAGGTACTTCAATTGAAAATTACCGAACAAATGATGGGTGTGATACAACTAAATATTGTCGGGGGAGCAAATATCGTTATTTATCCAAAACCAAATCATACCCCTGCCACCTTTACGATCCTCAACTTTCCCGTGGACAATATCGATACGGCAGTGGATGAACTGAACAAGCGGGGAGTTGTCTTTGAACAATACGATTACGAGAGTTTAAAGACTGATGCAAAGGGCATTTCCCGAAATGGAGGACCTTTGATTGCCTGGTTCAAAGATCCGGCCGGTAATATTTTGTCCGTAATAGAAGAGAAGGGTAAATAGGTCACAATTTCATATGGCCGGTATTTTGTTCATATAGATGGTGTTTTGGTTAGATTACCTTAATAGTCGGTTAAAAAGAAAGCAAAGTTGCTGGATTAAAAACGATTACTTTAAGGACTCTTATAATGTAAACGATTATGCCAAAGCTCCTTCTTAACATTTCAAGACCCTTGCTGCACTTTTCAAGACCTCTGCTACTCAGTTTTTTGGTTGGATCTTTATCAGCCGGAACCTTTAGCGGTGTTTTTGCGCAAAAGAATGCAACCGATCCAAACACAATGATCGGTGCGGGCAGCACCAGCCATTCAAAAAATCTTCAGCTATGGTACACTCGTCCTGCCGAAACCTGGACGGAAGCGCTGCCGGTGGGTAATGGCCGTCTGGGCGCCATGGTTTTTGGGAAGGTGAGCGAGGAACTGATCCAGTTGAATGAAAGTACACTATGGTCGGGTGGGCCTGCAAGAACCAATGTCAATCCGGCAGCGCCAGGTTTTCTCCCGCAAATAAGGGAAGCTTTATTGCAAACGGAAGATTATCAAAAGGCGATAGAACTGGCCAAAAAAATGCAGGGACCGTTTACGGAATCTTATATGCCACTTGGCGATCTGTTGATTAAACAGGATTTCCAGGACAGCTCCTGTTCGGCATATTACAGGGACTTGAATATACGTGATGCAATTACGACGACCCGGTTCACCATCGATGGAACGGAATATACCCGGGAGATTTTTATTTCTGCACCGGACCAGGTGATACTTATCCGCTTATTGTCCGGAACGTCCGGCAAACTGAATTTCCTGTTGACGACCAGGAGCCAGTTACCTTTTCAAAACAGTGCATCCGGCAAGGATGAATGGATCATGGACGGCAAGGCTCCCGTGCATGCCGATCCCAGCTATTATGGGGGTAACAAAGAGCCCATCCTGTATCAGGACCCGTCCGGCTGTAATGGCATGCGTTTTCAATTACGGGTAAAGGCTTTGTTGAAAGACGGTACTACTGCAGCTGAACCTTCGGGGATCCGTATCAAAAATGCATCGGAAGTTATTTTACTTTTATCAGCAGCAACCAGTTTCAACGGTTATGATAAATGCCCGGATAAGGAGGGTAAAGATGAGAAGGCATTGACCGCAAACTACCTGGAGAAGGCGATGAAGAAATCTTTTCCGACTTTGCTCAACGACCATCTTGCCGATTTTCATTCTTTTTTCGACCGGGTCTCGTTTGAGCTGAAGGATAGTACAATACGTACAGATAAAGTTGTTCTTCCCTCCGATCAACGTTTAAAATCATATTCGGATGGCGCCTATGATCCGGGTGTTGAAACCTTATATTTTCAGTATGGTCGGTATTTATTGATATCCAGTTCCCGTCCCGGCGGTACTCCTGCTAATCTGCAGGGCATCTGGAACAAGGAATTAAGGGCGCCATGGAGCTCGAATTTTACGATCAATATCAATACGCAAATGAATTACTGGCCCGCAGAGGTGACGAATCTGCCGGAAATGCACGCCCCCCTTTTCGACCTGATCAAAGAACTCTCGGTGACCGGAAAGACCACTGCGGCGCAGTATTACAATATGAAAGGATGGGTGGCACATCACAATACGGATATCTGGGCTCTCTCCAATCCTGTCGGTGATGGAAGACAACGTATCGGAAACGGAAACGGGAGCGGTTCGGTTACCGGTGATCAGGAATCGGGAGGTCATGGAGATCCCAGGTGGGCGAACTGGGCGCAAGGGGGTAATTGGTTATGCCGGCATTTGTGGGAACATTATGCTTACACGGGGGATAAACAATTTTTACGGGAAACAGCCTATCCCCTGATGAAAGGGGCGGCAACGTTTTGTATGGCCTGGCTGGTCACGGATAAAAACGGCTGGCTGGTTGTAGCGCCTTCCGTCTCTCCTGAAAATGTATTCAGTTACGCAAAGGATAAAGTATCCGATATCTCGGTGGCAACCACAATGGATATGTCGATTGTCTGGGATCTGTTCACCAATCTTATAGAGGCTTCCTCGGTATTGGGAACGGACTCGGCCTTCCGCAATCTATTAATCGCTAAAAGAAAAAAACTGTATCCGCTGCATATCGGGAAAAAGGGAAATCTGCAGGAATGGAATAAGGACTGGGACGATGTGGAAGTGCATCACCGGCATGTATCCCATTTATTCGGTCTCTATCCGGGACGTCAGATCGCACCGCTTACCACTCCGGATTTTGCAGCTGCCGCCCGAAAGGCGTTGGAGATCAGGGGGGATGATGGTACAGGCTGGAGCAAGGCATGGAAGATCAATTTCTGGGCAAGGCTATTGGATGGAAATCATGCGTATCTGTTGTTACGGCAGTTGCTGCATGCCACCAGCGAAAGCGGATATGATTATGCGCATGGCGGAGGTACTTATCCAAATTTTTTTGATGCCCATCCGCCTTTCCAGATCGATGGAAATTTTGGAGGTACGTCAGGCATGGCGGAAATGCTTCTGCAAAGCCACCTGGGATCTGTGCAGTTGTTGCCTGCACTACCCGATGCCTGGAAGGAAGGGCATGTCATTGGCCTGAAAGCAAGAGGTAATTTTGAAGTGAGCATGGACTGGAAGGATCACAAGCTGAAAACTGCGACCATCCGGTCACTCATAGGAGGAAATTGCAAGATAAGGACCACCCTTCCGGTTCAGATAGAGGGGAAAAAAATAAAATCGATCCCGGACGGAAAAGACTTTCTGTTGATATTGCCAACCCAAAAAGGAGAAAAATATACCCTGACCGCCTTGTAAAAAAATTATTTTTCGAATGTTGTAAAATCACACAACCGATTGAGAAACCATCTCAATCGGTTGTGTTGCGTTAGGACCTGCCCACGGCATTCTCCTCTCTTTTTTTATATCGTAATTGTTCTAACCTTTAGTATAAAATTGAAAAACCCATGTTAATTATCGATGCACATCTTGATCTGGCTATGAATGCACTGGAATGGAACAGGGATCTGACCAGGCCGGTGCAGGATATCCGTTTGCGCGAAAAGGGGATGACCGATAAGCTGGACAGGGGCAAAGGCACCGTTTCCCTGCCCGAACTGAGAAGGGGAGGAATTGGGTTGGTGGTAGCTACTCAAATCGCCCGTTTTGTGGAAAAGGGTAGCCATTTACCGGGATGGCATTCTCCTGAACAGGCCTGGGCACAGACCCAGGGACAGCTTGCCTGGTACAGGGCAATGGAAGAAGCAGGTGAAATGGTACAGATTACCGGACTTGCCGGGTTGGAACAGCATATACAATTATGGAATGATTCCTTTCAGCCGGATTATACAAAGAAGATCGGCTATATCCTTAGCCTGGAAGGTGCCGATTCCCTGATTGATCTTTCTTATCTCGAAAAAGCATACCGGTATGGGTTAAGGGCTCTTGGTCCTGCTCACTACGGAGCAGGGCGCTATTCTCCTGGTACGGGAATGACCGGACCTTTTACGCATAAGGGGATTGATCTATTGAAGGAGATGGACAGGCTGAATATGATCCTGGATATTACCCATCTGACCGATGAGGCATTCCGGCAGGGCCTGGATCTGTATAAAGGCCCTGTCTGGGCCAGTCATCATAACTGCAGAGCTCTTGTTCAGCACCAGCGGCAATTATCCGATGATCAGCTGAAGGCCCTCATTGAAAGAGGTGGGGTAATTGGCGGAGTTCTGGACGTATGGATGTTAGGCAATGGCTGGGTTCGGGGAGAATCGGATCCCCGGGAGTCAGGGCTGTCACTGGAAATATTGCTGGATCACTACGACCATATTTGCCAGATTGCGGGGAACAGTAATCATATAGCTATTGGAAGTGATCTGGACGGGATGTTTGGCAAAGAACAATCACCTTATGATCTGGAAACCATTGCCGATCTGCGGGGTTTGGAGCCGCTACTTCAAAAACGCGGTTATGGCCACTCCGATATAGAAAATATATTTCACGGCAATTGGCTTCGTTTTCTACGTAAGGCCTGGAGGTGAGAAGGAATAATTCATGGGATAGATAATCAAAGTGTGAGCGGTATTATGGCATGACAATTCTTTAGGGAGTCCGGAACAGGACGGTATTGTATCGTTTCCGGTCAGTAGCATTCGTCGATCCGGTATTTTTAATAGTGATTATCAATAGTTTATTAATTTGGTCTGTCCTTGGCTATAAAAGATGAGGACCGTAAAAATGTAAACTATGTTACGTAGTTATCTCCGGATTACAGGGCGTTACCTGTCCAGAAATAAGATCTATACTTCCATTAATGTCCTGGGTCTGGCGCTGGGTATCTGTTCGTGCCTGGTTATCTTCCTGATTACCCGGTTCGAGTTTGGTTATGACCGGTTTCATCCCGATAAGGAACGGATATACCGGATCGTGGGTGATCATCTGGGGGACGGAGGAGAACATCACAAGTTCGGTTATGTGACCGATCCTATGGCGATGGCAGCAAGAGCGGAATTGTCAGGTTTCGAAACGGTGGCCGGTTTTTATAATTATTATGCGAAAGTTACGATTCGCAATAATCAAATAACTGTCAAACAATTCGAGGCGCCCAAATGGGGAACTCCGTCGGATATTGTTGTGGCAGAACCGCAATACTTTGAACTTTTTAAATACCGGTGGCTGGCAGGAAATCCGGCCACCGCCCTCAACGAACCATTTAAAGTGGTCCTTACCGAAAAAGAAGCCCAAAAATATTTTGGCGAGGGGTCCCCCGATCAGTTTGTCGGCAGGCAGATAGCCTATAATGATTCTTTATTGATGACCGTTTCCGGTATTGTAAAAGACTGGACCCAAAATACGGATCTGAATTTTAAGGATTTTATTTCTGTCAGCACGGTTGCGCATAGTTCCCTTAAAAATGACATCGATCTCTCGGCCTGGGGTATGTGGAATTCAACCACGCAGGTCTTCGTCAAACTGGCAAAGGGCGTTTCACCTGCACAGGTTGAACGTCAGTTCCCGAAATTCCTGGCGGGGCATTCGAAAAAGGAGTGGGGTAATAAGACGAAATTGGCTTTGCAGCCTTTGTCCGATCTGCATTTCAACGCAGATTATACGGACGAATATGCCAGGAAGGCCCATTTGCCTACTCTTTATATGTTGTTAGGTATAGCCGGATTTATCCTCGTCATTGCTGCGATCAATTTTATCAATCTCTCTACCGCTCAGTCTATTCAACGGATCAGGGAGATCGGCGTGCGTAAAGTTTTAGGCAGCAGCCGGGGTTTGCTGATCGTTCAATTTCTGGGCGAAACGTTTATCCTGACCTGTCTGGCCGTATTTATTTCTATTTTATTGGTAAACCCGGTACTGACCGCCTTTCGTGCCTATATCCCGGACGGAGTTTATTTCTACATGAGTGATCCTTATACGTTGATTTTCCTGTTAGGCCTGACCTTGTTTACTTCTTTACTGGCCGGTTTTTATCCGGCAAAAGTCCTGTCTTCTTATTTACCGGCCCTAAGTTTAAAGGGGCAAGGCCTGGCAGCCATTAACCAGAAAAGTTACCTGCGCAGATCCCTGATCGTTTTCCAATTCACGGTATCCCTGCTTTTTATCATCGCAACACTGATCGTCGGAGACCAGATCCATTTTATGTTGAATAAGGATATGGGGTTTAAAAAAGATGCCATTATTAATCTGCAGACAGGATGGAAAAACCCGGATAAAAAGAAGGTCCTGGAAGAAAAGATCAGCGCATTGCCAGAAGTCTCCCTGGTATGTACCAGTGAGGGTACTCCGGCAGCTACCGGCCATAGAGGCACTGACCTTGTTTATCAGGGAAAGACCCAGGTCAAACTTAAATCCGAGATGCATATTGCCGATGAAAATTTTGTGCCGCTTTATGAACTCAGGCTGATGGCTGGCCGCAACCTGCATCATAGTGATACGATGACCGAAGTGCTCCTGAATGAGGCCAGTGTTCGTGGCCTTGGTTTTAAGAAACCGGAGGATGCTATCGGGCAGATGGTGGAGAGTGGCCAGAAGGATCGAATGGGGCAAGGTAAATTACCGATCGTAGGGATCGTGGCGGATTTCCATTCAAAATCCCTGCATGAGCGGGTCAGTCCGGTCTTTATTACCTCTAATTCGGAGGGTTCCCGGGTCATTAGTGTGAAACTGGCAACCCGGAACAAGGGAGCGGCTGATTTTAAGACCGCCCTTGAGAAGATTGAAAAATTCTGGAAGGAGGTTTACCCCGACGAAAAATTCGAATATAGTTTTTTTGATGAGACCATCGCCACTTTTTATTCCAAAGAGCAGAAGACCGTCCGCATCATAGATACCGCTATGTTTATTTCCATTTTTATTTCCTGTATGGGATTGTTCGGGCTGATCACCTTTACTGCCAAACAAAGAACCCGTGAGATCGGGATCAGAAAAGTCATGGGAGCCAGTGTTTCGGGCATCGTATACCTGCTCTCCAGGGATTTTGTCAAATTGGTGGTCATTGCGATCCTGATCGCCTCTCCCCTCGCTTATTATTTTATGCAAAAATGGCTGCAGGATTTTGCCTACCGGGTGACTGTCAGCTTGTGGACCTTTGTAATGGCAGGGATGGCTGCCCTGTTTATCGCACTGGTTACCGTGAGTTTTCAGGCCATTAAGACGGCGAGATCCAATCCGGTTAATAGTCTGAGGGCGGATTAGAAACAGGCCTTCAAATAGTAGCTATTAAAGAGAATGCATTATCTCAAAAGCCCTTTTTTAGCTTATATTCATGTACAAAACTATTGCACATGAGAACCCTCTTTTTATGCTTAGGCCTTTTGGGCCTGCTCCAAACCGGATTTGGGCAAACCGCTGCCGGCAAATCAACCATCAAAGTCATTAAGGCAGGCAGGCTCCTGGATACGGAACACGGTACCGTATCGGAAAATGTCATGATCCTGATCGATCATGACACCATCAGGGCCGTAGGAAAAAATCTTCCGGTCCCTGATTCAGCCCTTGTAATAGATCTTAGCCAGTTCAGCGTTCTCCCCGGTCTTATCGACTGCCATACGCATATAACGGGACAGCCAACAGGAGATTATTATGGAGATATTTTCCGCCGCACGGCGGTGGACGATGCCATTACTGCCCATATATACGCCTTGCGTACCCTGCAGGCCGGGTTTACCTCCTGCAGGGACGTAGGCGCCAGGGGCTTGGTTGATATTGCCTTACGGGATGCGATCAACAGGGGAGATGTTCCCGGGCCCCGTCTTTTCGTAGCAACCCTTTTTATCGGTTCTACCGGCAGTCATGGTGATCTGAATGGATTCTCTCCCTATATCAGCTGGAATGAAGGACCTAAAGAACTGAGCGGAGTGGCCAATGGAGTGGAAGGGGTTCGCAAACAGGTGAGGTTCAATATCAAATATGGTGCGGATGTAATAAAATTCGGCGCGAGCGCAGGCGTTTTATCGGAGGAAGAAAGCGTGGGAGCGCCTCAGTATACCCAGGAAGAAATGAACGCCATCGTGGATGAAGCGCATCTTTGGGGAAGAAAGGCCTGCGCACATGCCCACGGAACCGAAGCGATCAAGATGGCCGTTAAAGCCGGTGTAGCCTCCGTCGAACATGGCAGCCTGCTTGACGATGAGGCTATTCAATTGATGAAACAACGGGGCACCTACCTGGTAGCCGATATTTATAATGATGATTATATAATCAGCGAATACGGACGATTAGGGTTTCCCGAAAAGATCCTGAATAAGGAAAAACTGGTAGGAAAAGCCCAGCGGGAAAGTTTTCACCGGGCAGTGCTCGCCGGTGTAAAGATCGCTTTCGGGACGGACGCCGGCGTATACCCGCACGGTTGGAATGCCAAACAATTTTTTTATATGGTGAAATTCGGGCTTACGCCTATGCAGGCTATTCAGGCGGCAACGGTGAACGCCGCTGATCTGATCGGTAATCGCAGGATCGGTTGTATCCGCCCGGGTAATTATGCGGATATCGTTGCCGTAAAAGGCGATGTGTTAAAGGATGTGACCGCCCTCGAAATTATTCCCTTTGTTATGAAAGGCGGGATCATTTACAAGAACATCCAGTAATTCTCCACCTTAAAAATCCACACCCATCGACACATTCATCACTGGTTTATTTCCGAAGAAGGTATTCATCTGCCATCCTGCGTCAAACCGAAGGAAGTAGCCCAACAAAGTACTGCGGGCGCCGAAACCGTAACCGCCGGCAAAGGGACCAATTCCCCCGGCCCTGATATTGACGATCAGGTTAGGGCTGTTCTGCTGATCCTGGTAACTTGCGGTGGGACGGGAAAGGCCTCCTGCTTTACCATTCCAGGCAGTGCCCAGATCGACGAACTGGACCAGTTGAAAATTGCGCAGGAAGGCATTATTGATAGGCTTATTGAATAAAGTGGAAAAGACGGGTAACCTCAATTCGCTGTTGATGATCAGGGCATTATTTCCATTGGCCACATTTTGATTGAATCCTCTCAGGTTGACTGCCAGGGATTGATAGGCATAACCGGAGTTTTGATCAGGCGTTGGTAATTGGTTGGCTTTTGGGAACAGCCATCCATCTGTACCTCCAAGATAATAAAGAACCTTGTGATTACCCCAGGAAAAATCACCCGCCGCCCGGACAGCCCAGATAAAATTCCTGTAAATGGGCAAATAATTTCTGGCGTCGAAACCAAAATTGTAAGTGTATTTTCCTTCTCCTGTTCCCTTGGTCGTGTTCAACTGGGTATTCCAGTCCATGTAGGCTTTATAACGCAATCCATTAAAGATATTCGTCGCCTTCATGATCGAATTATCGTAAACATATTCCAGATGCAGCAAACCATAGGTCTGTTTGTTCTGCGGCGGCTGAACAAGGGCAAAGGAATCTGCCGTGGTCCCGTCAGGTCTCAATATTACCTTATCCGTACGTATACCGAAGCTCATCCGCAGGCTTTTCACTTTGTCAAAAGGATATTTTACGATGGCCTGCCAGAGATTGGTGTAGGATTTTGCATCGAATTGATAGCCATTTCCCAGTTTTTCATCCGAATAGGAGCCGGTTTCGGTCTCTCGGTAATAAACAAAGGAATAGTCGAATAATTTTTTCAGATAATCCACACGGGCGAACCATTCACCGCTGCCGTCAAAAAAGGATCCGCTTCCCGGAGTGAAAATGGCGGTTCCCTGAGGTGCGATCCCGGATGGGCTCGACCCGCCTCCGAAAAAGGGCAGACGCATCGCGCCGGTAAAACGGATATCTTCGAACAAGTCGAAGATCGATGCTTTGAGCATGCCGCTGAAGGCATCGGCCCCGCCCATATTGATCGGAAGGGACCCGGTATAGGCCTGGTAGCGGCTTACCAATACGTCATTATTAAAGCCGGCGGAAAAATTATCCACCGAGAACTTTAATTTATAATCAAAGAGTTTTGCTTTTTTCAGGACGGGTTCTTCTTCCCTGGCTCCCTGGGGTGGCCTTATCTCAAAAGGGTTGGCGTCCGGGTGACGATTGCCAGCGGTAGTGGTGTCTTTCCGGTCTTTGTCGAATTCGCTCTCGAAGAAATCACCGGACTGTTGTTTCCTGGCAGAGTCCGAAACAGCCCGCTGTTTGGGCGGCAGCGTCCCTGCGCCCGCAACCAATGCTTCGGAAACAGTCCTTTTCCGGTAGTCGGTCATCCGTGCCGTTAGATTACGTTTTTTCAGCGCGGCATCATCCACTTTCAGTTTATACAGGAATTTAAGATCCCCTTCTTCCCTTACTTCGCTGACCTGGCCGTTATCACCGGCGCTCTTGGTTTCAGTAAGACCGCTCTCGTAATTGGTGATCGGGAAAATATAAGAGGAATCATTGGTGATCGAAAAGGTATATACGGTATCAGGGTCCTGTTTATGTGCGGCCCTCAGCGTGGAATCCAGGTCTTTGGGTTCCGGATTATGCAGAAGGTCGTCCCCTACTTTATAAACCGTATCGATGCCTGCTCTTTTGGTGGTAAAAAAACCGGCATAACGGTTGGCGATTCCATTCTCATCGCTGACAAAGGTGAAATGGTTGTTATTATATTGGGTGGCATAACGCGCATTTCCGTACTTCAGAAAGGTCAGCTGAGAGATTTGTTTGGCCTCGCTGTTATTCCAGTTGTCCACCAGGAATACATTATAATGGTAATTGGACGGCAGAACGGTATCGCCTGTCTTTGCACGGCCCGATGGCCGGTTGGAGGAATAGAGGATCCCGGTTTTGTTGGGGAAGGCCACAAAAGAGGGGTCGAGATCGTCATAGACATCATTGGTGATCTGCTGGTATTCCTGTTTGTCCAGTTTATAGGTATAGATATCCGATTGCCCGTTCCTTACCGCGCTCATCAGCAGCGTATTGTTATCCAGCATATATTTCATATCCTGTACCTGGTCGAAATCCGGGAGGTCCTGGGTAATGACTTTATACTTTTTGATAATATCATAGACAAAGAACTTCACTTTGCCCCGGTCCCAGTACATGACGGTAAGCCGGGTGCCTTTATTATCCCAGGCCAAAAGGGGATAGCGGGGATTGATGTGATTATCATACGACCGTACCCCATTGCGCAGAAGAACCTTTTTGTAAATGAAATTTTCGTAGAGAGTCACGGTGTAAATCCCGCGTTTGTACTCCACAACTGAATAAGTCTGGCTTTTGGGGGCCGGGTTGGGGGAGAAATGAAAGAAATCCTTGTGATCGTTGATATCTTCCACCACCGATACCGTTCCTTTGGGAAAGTTCCGGCGGCCCCGGATATCCTTATCGAATTTTTCTTCTTCCTCTGCCATAAAATCCTTCAGTACCTCTTTGAATTTCTTTTTGCAGATCCGCAGAGAGGCATTATTGAGATTCCGGTAGACTCTAGACAGGTAGAGGAAATAGGTGACATTCTCTTTTTTATACTTGTTCGCCAGGTAATACCAAAAGGCATGACCGGCCAGATTGGGCTTTTCAAAGGCGAATTGATAGAAATTCTTATAACGCCCGGAAAGGATGGCTGATTTCAGCTGATCGTCCAGCAAGGTATTCCAGTTCTCACCGGCATATTCGATATACCCGTCTGTCAGCCATTGAGGAAGATCCAGGAGTGCCTGGTTGGTAGCGAATTCACCCAGATCATCCCCGAAAAGGATGTTTTCCACCAGGATTCGGGCAAGACCCTGTCTGATCTGGATACGGAGGTTGTTATGGTCACCGTTAAAATAGACCACCATCTTGTTATTGACCAGTTTGGTAATACCTCCGGTGGTTTGCCAGTCAAGGCTGAGTCCGATATTGGATTGTTCCAGGTCATTGAATGAATTGTAAATGACGATATTTGCCCTGCGTTGCAAGCCATATTCCACGAATTGTTCGATGCCCGGAAGTTCCTTTTCTGCCAGCTGGCAAACATATTTTCCAAGAGCCTGTCCGCCCTGATTGAAATAAGCGTTAAAATTGGGAGTTTGGTAGTATTTCCACTTGAAATTTTTAAACTGAAGCCGGTTTTTACCGAATTCCACCGTATTCACCTGGGAGAATCCCTGCTTGGTGAAAAAGAAAAGTCCTAGTAAAACCCAAAAAAAATATTGTGACTTCAACCTGATCTTGTGAACTTGCATACCCATTCTTTAGAGTTTTAAAGTTATAACAATCCCTAATACCGGTGAAATTGATTTTAATCGCAAAACCAGGCTCTCCAAATACTTAATGTATCACTAAAATCAATCCGCATGTTTACCATAAAATCTTTCGAATTCAACCCTGTACAGGAAAACACATACGTGCTATCCGATGAAAAGGATGCCTGCTGTATCATCGATCCGGGCTGTTATTTTGGCAATGAACGTGCCGGATTACAGGAATATATCGAACAGCAGGGGCTAAAGCCTGAAATACTCCTGAATACCCATTGCCACCTCGACCATGTGTTTGGTAACAAGTTTGTCTATGATACCTGGAGCTTACCGCTTCACCTCCACGAAAAGGAGAAACCTGTTTTGGAAAGTGCTCCCGAATGGGGCCTGAGATGGGGCCTTCCCTTCGAGAACTACCGGGGAGAGCTGATCTTTCTGGAGGAAGGGCAGCAGGTGGCCCTGGGAGTCAATGAATTAAAAGTCATTTTTCTCCCCGGCCATTCGCCGGGCAGCATCGGGTTTTACAGTGAGGCGGACCGGTTTATCATTGGCGGGGATGTACTTTTCCGGGGGGGTATCGGGCGAACGGACCTGCCCGGTGGCAATCCGGATACTCTTCTACGCAGTATCCGGGAACAATTATGGATTTTACCCGATGAAGTGGTCGTCTACCCCGGACATGGGGAACCTACGACCATCGGATGGGAAAAAAGGAACAATCCGTTCCTTCGGGCATAACCCGGAATTAGCTTGCAGTTCTTGTCTCACCGCACAAACCTCCCGATATAGGGCATTCGCTGGAATTCCTTCTTTTCGATCCGGATAATGAAAAGGGTATACGCGGCCGTAAGCAGGGTGGCCAACCCGATACTCAGGGTATTATTATGCCAGATCCCGGTGATGGAATGATGAAGGAAATAGACCAGGGCGGCAATCACCATATAAGACACCAGCTTTTTCCAGGCGTAGGGGATGCGGTAGACCTTTTGGCCCCAGGTGAAGGAGATCACCATCATAATCCCATAACACAGAAAAGTCGCCCAGGCCGAGGCCATATATCCCCAACGGGGAATGAACAGATAATTGATGACCAGGGTGATGGCGGCTCCGATTAGGGTAATATAGGCTCCCGGCATCGTTTTTTGTGAAAGTTTGTACCAGATGGACAGGTTGTAATAGATCCCAAGGAACATATTGGCAAACAATAAAATGGGAACCACTTTCAGCCCTTCCCACATTCGGGGATCCCTGATGAATTGTTTCCAGATATCCAGGTACAGGGCTACGAAAAGGAACATCAGGCAGATGGTGATCACAAAGAACTTCATTACCCGGGCATAGGTCCGGGGGGCATCCTGCTCCAATGACTGTTTAAAGAAAAAGGGTTCGGCGCCCATCCTGAAAGCCTGTACGAAGAGAGAAATGAGTATGGACAGTTTATAACAGGCGCTGTAAATGCCTACCTGGAAATTGGCATCGTTCATGGATAACGGCAGGCGTTTGGCCAGCATGATCCGGTCAAAGACCTCATTGATCATTCCCCCGAAACCGGCAACGGTCAGGGGAAGGGTGTAGATCATGATCTCCTGCCATAATTTTTTATTTAAGGTCCAGTGAAACTGCCTGAGCTGGCCGAACAGGGCAAACACCTGGAAGAGGCATTGGGCCAGGTTGGCAATCAATACATACCCCACGCCGAAATGAGGGTTGTAGAACAGCAAAATGCTGCTGTTAGGGTTCGCCTTTACCAGTTTTGGACAGACAGACAGGAAAAAATAGGCAAAGGCTATATTCAACAGGATGCCGACGATCCGGACCATGGCGAATTTCCTGGGACGGTTCTCTTGCCGGAGTTTGGCGAAGGGAAGGGCGGACAGGGCATCGGAGGCTATAATAAATGCACTGATGGTAATATATTCCGGATGATCGTGGATATTGATAAAAGTGGCTATCTGACGGCGAAAGACCAGGATCAGCAGGGTGATCAGGGCGGTACTGATCAGCAGCGAACTGGTTAGCGTGTCATAAACGTCCTTTTCATATTCCTTTTTCTGGATAAAACGGAAATAGGCCGTTTCGAACCCGAATAAGATGAGCATATTCAAAAAAGGAATCACAGAATACACCAGGCTCATTTCCCCGTACCCGGAAGTTCCGATGAATTTCAGGGTCAGGTAAGGGGTCATTAAATAATAGAGGAAACGAGCAAAGATCGAACTTGCTCCGTACCAGATGGTTTGCCCGGCTAATTTTTTTATTCCACTCAATTCTACCCTTAGTTTTAATTCAGTTATTGACAAAAATAATCCTGTTAAGGGGATATTGGAACGTGGGAAAAGAATATTTTGTAATTTAATTCTTTTCCCACGTTCGTTAATGTCATTCGAACTCCGTTCGTTATTAACGATGAAATTTCAAAATAATGTATATTGAGAGTAGTTATCGGACCGGACAAATCAATTACGCGGCCTTGCCCTCCTGACAAAATAGCTAAATGGATACATTCGGACATATCAAATCGGTCATTGTTATTATTTTGGGTCTCAGCATCGCCAAACTGTTGCAGGGCGCCGTCAGGCTCATCCAGCATCCAGGAAGGACCCGTTCTTACTGGGTGCACCTGCTATGGGCATTATATATATTTTTATTGCTGATCCATTTCTGGTGGTGGGAGTACAGGCTAAAGACCGTATCCGAATGGTCCTTCCAGGCTTATTCTTTTGTCATCCTGTACATCACTCTTTATTATACTCTTTGCGCCCTCTTATTCCCGGATGACGTCAAAGATTACAATAATGATTATGAAGCATATTTCTATTCGCGGAAAAAATGGTTCTTTGGGGTGCTGGCGGTTACTTTTTTGGCCGATGTCATCGATACCATCTTAAAGGGGAAGGACTATTTCCTGCAGGCGACCTGGGAATATCCCATACGGAATACGGTCCATTTTCTGTTTTGCGTGACGGCGATGTGGGTTTCCAATAAACGGTTCCATGCGGCATTGGTGATCTTCTTCATCTTATATGAACTTTCCTATATCCTGCGGTTATTCGATACGGTATCCTGAAGCCGATCTTATTTGATATCCAGCTCGTTGATTAAGTTATTCTTTAACGCAAAAACGACAACCCCTGCAGTATTTTTTACGTCCATCTTTTCCAGGATCCTGGTTCTGTACCCTTCTACGGTGCGTTTACTGAGGAAAAGCAATTCTCCGATCTCCTGGGCGGTGTTTTGTCTGCAAATAAGCCGGATGATCTCCCTTTCCCTTTCCGTGAAAGGGGAACCCGTTTTTTTCTTCTGAGGATCGAACTTGCTTTTGACGATGAGGGAGGCGAGACGGGCCGTGGTATGTCTGCAATAAAATATATTGCCTTCATAGACGGTATGGATTGCTTCCAGGATCTCTTTTTTGTCTGCGTTCTTTAGCAAATATCCTTTTGCGCCGGCTTCCAGCATTTCTACAATGAGGTTTTCTTCTTCGAACATGGAAAGGGCGATGATCTTCAGATTGGGATTGTCCTTCAACAGGAGCTTGGAGGCGGCAATACCGTCGAGCAGGGGCATCTTGATATCCGTAAGAACGACATCCGGCTTTTTTTCTTCGACCAGCCGGAGTAATTCTTTTCCATCCCCAGCCTGACCTACCAGGACAATGGCGTCCTGTTTGGACAACATAAGGGCGAGACCGTCCCGAAAGATTTCATGGTCGTCTGCGATTATCAGGCTGATACTATTTTTCATGAAGGAAGGGTGCCGGCATTTTCAAAGGTGATTACCCCTGAAAGGCAGCAGATCAAAAATAGTATTTATTTTGGGCCGGGGGACAAATTTTAACAATGGATCCAGGCACACCTAAACGGATCACAGATCCGTTAGCCGAAGGCTCATCAAACAGATAGTTGGTGTTCCGGGTATAAATTTTGGGAAAATACCCGGACACCACCTAAACGGATCACAGATCCGTTAGCCGAAGGCTCATCAAACAGATAGTTGGTGTTCCGGGTATAAATTTTGGGA